>JBFHPN010000111.1:0-6819 GCA_041592735.1 Oleiphilaceae bacterium
CAAGCCTCGGCCCGAGATATTTATTCCCATGTTTCCGACTTCGGCCTACGCTGACGATACCGTTAAACAGCCTCTGCCTGCTGAATTGGCACCCTTACTGAATAATCAGGCGAAACGAAAAGTCCTATATGCCGGGTCTGCCAGTGCCAGAGAATTACTTAGTGGCATTGGCTCAGTCGATGGCGCTAATCTGATTCGTTATTTTGATCATGTTATACAGGATAAAGCCTTTTCCCTGACCATTGTCAATGGCGCCCATTTTTCCGCAGATGAAGATAGCAGCCCCAAATTTTCCGGGCTGATGCAGCGTTATCAAGCTGCCGCCCCCAAACAGCCGGCAGCCAACTATTTGCGCGCATTGCCTATGGATCAACTTGCTTGCCTTGCAATAAACTTTGACCTTGGTATATGCTGTGCCCACTATGCTGAAGACCGGGTAGTAGAGGTCACTAAGGTTAGTGTTCCTAACAGGATGACAACCTATCTGAATGCCGAATTACCCGTGATTATTGATGATCGCTTTGAATTCGCAGCGACTCTGATTGAATCGTTTAATGCGGGGAAAAAAGTGCCTGCCGGAAACTTCGAGGTATTTATGGATACCTTGAAACAGATTAATCTGATTCAGGCAAAAGATGGTGTAAGACGCTTGAAACAGCACCTTCTCGAAGAAAATAATAAAAACTTGGCCTCCCTTTTGCTTACCTTTCGGTAAGATGAACTTATTCGCCATTTTTTTGAACATAAGGTTTAGGCCTTGAATGATTGTTTACATTAGAACGGTTTTTATATGTCACATGCTTCACTCTTCCTAAAAGAATCGGCTGAAATATGCGCCGCACTGGATTCGGACCAAATTGATCAACTCGCTGCAGCGATTGCGGGTCTTCGGGAAACCAAAGGTCGTTTATTTATGCTTGGCGTGGGAGGGAGTGCAGCCAATTGCAGTCACGCAGTGAACGATTTTCGTAAGCTTTGCGGAATCGAGACCTATGCGCCCACCGATAATGTTTCTGAATTAACCGCAAGAACCAATGATGAAGGATGGGAAACCGTGTTTTCAGGTTGGCTTGAAACCAGCCGCCTAAATGAAAACGACATTGTGTTTGTGATGTCTGTGGGCGGTGGCAATGCAGAAAAAAATGTCAGCATGAATCTGGTCCATGCCCTTGATTTTGCGGTAAGCCGTCATGCCACGATTGTGGGTATTGTAGGGCGCGATGGTGGTCATACTGCCAAAGTCGGCCACCATGTTGTCAAGGTGCCCACGGTAGCTGCTGACAGGGTCACCCCGCATGCAGAGGCTTTTCAGGCTGTGATCTGGCATTGTCTGGTATCACATCCGGTGTTACAGATTCAACAAACAAAGTGGTGAGCAGGTGTCGCCTGAGGCTTTACTGGAAAAGGCTATATTCCTGGACAGAGATGGTGTGCTGAACCACGCCAGAATGATTGAAGGCAAGTCCTATCCTCCGCAAACGCTAGAGGATTTTAAACTCTTGCCGGGAGTTGAAAAGGCCTGCCGAGAATTTAAAGAAGCGGGATACAAACTGATTGTTGTGACTAATCAGCCGGATGTGGCAACAGGTGTTCAGACAAAGCAGGTCGTGGAGTCAATGCATCAAAAATTGCGGGCAGACCTTCCGATTGATGCGATTTATACCTGCTTCCATGTCGCCTCGGATAACTGCCTTTGTCGCAAACCGATGCCAGGTATGATTGAACAGGCAGCAAAAGATCACCAGATAGACCTGACCCAAAGTGTCATGGTGGGGGATAGATGGCGGGACATAGAAGCAGGGCAGCGGGCAGGTTGCCGCTGTTTTTTTATAGATTATGGTTACCATGAAAAACAACCGGATAAGCCTTTCGAACGGGTCGATAACCTCGAAGCTGTTCTAGCAAGGGTTTTATAGCAGGAAGAAGGATAATAAAGATGGGTGTCATGCGATGAAAAATAACAAACTGTCAACGCTCAAGGTTCAAGTATTTGCCGATGGAGCAGATCTCGAAAGCATCATCAAATTAAATACCAATCCGCTGGTGAAAGGGTTTACCACCAACCCTACCTTGATGAGAAAGGCGGGTGTAACAGACTATAAAAGCTTTGCTTTGAAAGTCATCCAACATATTACGGATAAACCTATTTCGTTTGAGGTGTTTGCAGACGATCTGGATACCATGTATGCACAGGCAAGAGAAATTGCATCATGGGGCCATAATGTCAATGTCAAAATACCGGTTACCAACACCGAAGGTGAGTTTACCGGGCCGATCATCAGTCGGCTTTCCAAAGAAGGCGTGCAGCTTAACATTACCGCGATCATGACAGCCGAACAGGTCGATATGGTTGCAGCCTGCCTGGACCCAAATACCCCCGCCATTATCTCTATCTTTGCAGGGCGAATCGCCGATACCGGTCGTGATCCTATTCCCGTGATGCGACAAGCTCAGGAATATTTACTGGGCCACCCTTATGCCAGACTGTTGTGGGCCAGTGCCCGCGAAGTGTTCAATGTGTATCAGGCAGATGAGATTAACTGTGACATTATTACCATCACCAATGATCTCTTGGGCAAGCTGGAACTAGCCGATAAGAATCTCGACGATTTTTCACTCGAAACCGTTGCGATGTTTTATAAAGATGCGTGTCAGGCAGGTTATACCATCGATACCAAAGTTCGTGTTTTGCCTAAATGGACAACGATTGAACAGCCCGCAAAAATGGAGATAAAAAGTTGAAGTTCAATAACATATTAGTCACCGGTGGCGCAGGCTATTGCGGCAGCGTTTTAGTGCCTCAGCTTCTTGATGAAGGCTACAATGTTGTGGTTTATGACATTCTTTATTACGGTGATCAGCACCTGCCTAAGGAACATCCTAATCTCAGGGTGATTCAAGGCGATATTCGCGATACGGCGCGTCTATCTCAGGCATTGGAAGGCATGGATGCGGTCATTTCCCTGGCATGTATCTCCAATGATGCCAGCTTTGAATTAGATGAAAATCTGTCAACCACGGTTAACCTGGATGCCTTTGAACCGATGGTCGTGGCAGCCAAAGCAGCCGGTGTAAAACGCTTTATTTATGCGTCTTCCAGTTCGGTGTACGGGGTATCAGACGCACCCGATGTTAAAGAGGATCATCCTCTGGTGCCCTTGACGCTTTACAATAAGTATAAAGGGATGTGCGAGCCTATTCTGAAAAAGCATACCGACGAACATTTTGTCGGGGTGATTTTCAGGCCGGCGACGGTTTGTGGTTATGGTCCGAGACAACGTCTGGATGTGTCCGTCAATATTCTGACAAATCATGCCGTGAACAATAAACGTATCAAAGTGTTTGGTGGCAGTCAGTTGCGTCCGAATCTGCACATTCAGGATTATGTCGACCTCTGTAAGAAATTTCTGGTGGCAGACGATCAGGACATTGCCGATAAAGTATTCAATTGCGGCTATGAAAACATGAGCATGATGGATATCGCGCTGACGGTTAAACGTGTAGTTGAACGGGAAATGCCTGAGCTGGGTGACATTCCGATAGATATTGAACCCACCGATGATATTCGTTCTTATCATATCAATTCAGACAAAATAAAAAATGAGTTAGGGTTTTCGCCGAAGTTATCGGTTGAAGATGCTGTGGTCGGTTTATGCCAGGCTTTTAAGCAGGGCTTGTTACCGAACAGTTTTGAGGATGATAAGTACTATAACGTCCGAACCATGAAAAAAATCAAGGCGAAATAATGACGCACGCTAAACCTATCGCACTGGTGACGGGTGGCGCTGGTTTTATCGGGAGTCATACTGCTGACTTGCTGTTAAATAAAGGGTTTCGCGTCAGAGTGATTGATAATCTCTCTGGCGGTAACCTGACCAATATCAGCCATCATCAGGGCAATTCAGATTTCGAATTTTTCCAGGAAGATATCCGTTCACTTACCCCAGGTAACGCCATCTTTGAAGATGTCGAACGGGTGATTCATTTTGCCGGAATAGGCGATATTGTCCCGTCTATTGAAAAACCACTGGACTACATGTCGGTCAATGTCATGGGCACGGTTCAGGTGCTTGAATGCGCCAGACATGCCGGCGTTAAAAAGTTTGTCTATGCCGCATCTTCCTCTTGTTATGGTCTTGCCGAGACGCCAACAACAGAAGCCCATCCTATTGATACCAAATACCCTTATGCGCTGTCTAAATATCAGGGTGAGCAGGCCGTATTGCACTGGCATAAGGTCTATGGCCTGCCGGTGAATGTGATTCGTATTTTTAATGCCTATGGTACCCGATCCAGAACCTCTGGCGCTTACGGTGCCGTGATCGGCGTGTTTCTGCGTCAGAAAATTGCCGGAGAAGCCTTAACAGTGGTGGGCGATGGCAGCCAATCGAGAGATTTTCTCTACGTGACCGATGTGGCAGAGGCTTTTGTTGCCGCAGCCTTGTCTGAACGTAATGGGCAAATCTATAACCTGGGCGCCGGCAATCCTCAGACCATTAATAAGCTGGTGTCACTGATGGGCTGTGATCATATTACTATTCCCAAACGGCCCGGTGAGCCAGATTGCACCTGGGCCGATATTACCAAAATCACGAATGAGCTGAACTGGTCACCTAAAGTGTCTTTCGAGGAAGGTATCCGGATCATTCTGGAAAATATCGATTATTGGAGAGAAGCTCCCTTGTGGAATGAGGCAAGCATTGCCGAAGCAACCAGGACCTGGTTTAAATATATGCAGGATGAATAGCCTGAGAGCGCTTATCTGAACGAGAGTAGTTTTATGAGAGAAAAGGAATGATAGCTGAGAGCAAAAGCCTGGTTTCAAAAAAAATAAAAACCCTTGATGAACTGAAGCAAATTATTGGCGATCGCCCGCGCACACATAAAGTCATCATGTGCCATGGCACCTTCGATGTGGTGCACCCCGGACACGTTCGTCATCTGTTTTATGCCAAGAGCAAGGCAGACATTCTTGTTGCGAGCCTCACCTGTGATGCGCATGTCACCAAGGCAGATTTAAGACCTTATGTGCCTGAGGAGCTCAGAGCCATTAACCTGGCGGCTTTTGAAATGGTTGATTATGTCATCATTGATCGTCAGCCAACGCCTATCGAAAATCTTAAGGCACTGCAGCCGGATTATTTCGCGAAAGGCTTTGAGTACGTTAAAGGAACCATTCCTCCCAAAACACAGGAAGAGATGGATACTCTGGCCGAATACGGTGGCGAAATGTTATTTACCCCCGGCGATGTGGTGTATTCATCTTCCCGCTTTATTGAAACCGCTCCCCCCAATATCAGCACAGAAAAGCTTATTAATCTGATGGAAGGCGAGCAGATCGATTTTACCGATCTGCGCAATACCTTAAGTGCTTCACAAGGTATAAAAGTACATGTGATCGGCGACACGATTGTCGATAGTGTAACCCGTTGTACCATGATCGGCGGTATGACCAAAACCCCAACGATGAGCGTTCGCTATGAAGATAAAGTCGATTTTATTGGTGGGGCAGGTATCGTGGCTCAGCATTTTAGGGCTGCGGGTGCGCAAGTCACTTTCTCGACCGTTCTGGGTGAAGACGCACTGGGTCAGTATGTTGTCGACGGGATCGAAAAAGAAGGTATTACCCTTAATGCCATTATTGATAGCACGCGTCCGACAACCAATAAAAATGCGATAGTAACCGGCGGCTATCGGTTACTGAAAATAGATACCCTGGATAACCGGCCGATTTCAGAAAAAGTTCTGCAGTCTCTGGCGCAACACATTCGTTCCACCGAGGCTGATATTGTTGTGTTTAGTGATTTCCGCCATGGCATATTCAACAAGCAAAGTATCCAAAGGCTCATCAGCGCAATCCCTGATACAGCCTTTAAAGTCGCCGATAGTCAGGTTGCCAGCCGATGGGGCAATATCCTGGAATTCAAAGGTTTCGATCTGATTACCCCCAATGAGCGTGAGGCACGCTTCGCGCTGGGCGATCAGGACTCCGTGGTACGGCCTCTGGCGACGCAATTATTTGAGGGTGCACAATGCAAAACCCTGATTCTTAAGTTGGGTGAACGCGGCATTCTGACCTATCGTACTAGGCCAGAAGGTGACCCCAGAACCATTATTTCGGTAGATAGTTTTGTTGAACATGTTGTTGATGCTGTCGGGGCTGGCGATGCCTTGCTGGCTTATGCGGCCTTATCGATGGTGGCCAGTAAGGGGAATGAGGCAATTGCCTCGATTTTGGGGAATATCGCCGCCGGGCTTGAATGTGAATTTGATGGCAATGAAGTGGTGACGCCGGAATTAGTGTATAAGATGCTTGATAAAATCGAGTCGCATGCCAATTACAGCGCATCCCTCTAAGCAGAATGAAGATCGTACTAAGGAATTAACATGCGGGTTATCGTAGTTGGCTATGGCGTTCAAGGGGTCAAACGGGCGAGGGTAGCCGGAGATAACTGTGTTGCTCTGGTTGACCCCATCCATCCGGAGGCTCATTTCAAATCAGTCGAGCAGGTGCCGCTGGCAAGCTACGATGCCGCCCTTGTCTGTACGCCTGACTCGGCTAAGTTTTCTGTACTCAGTTATTTGCTGGCGCAAGGCAAACATGTTCTCGTTGAAAAGCCCTTGCTCGGCGAGAATAACGCAGAACTGTTGCAACTTAAAGAACTGGCAGCGCGCCATCAGGTAAGCCTCTATACGGCATACAATCATCGCTTTGAACCCCACTTTCAAAAAATGCATGAACTCATCCAGAGTGGCCGTCTCGGCAAGATCTATACTGTGCGTATGTTCTATGGCAACGGTACTGCACGATTGGTCCGG
>JBFHPN010000112.1:0-6774 GCA_041592735.1 Oleiphilaceae bacterium
ATCTTTAAACGGCTTCAGCACTTCCCGCTCATAGTCATCAGGCAAGCCACCCTGTTTTTTAGCTAACCCGGCCTCTTCCGTTGATAATCCATAACGACGCTGGATTTCATCCGTCAGTTGACGACCACCGAACAATTGTTCGCGGGTATAAATGGTTTTATGATTTGCCAAAACGCTTAAGGTGGTCATGGTCGAACCAACGTCCACAATGGCCACAGTTTGCTCATCCGCATCCAGCCCGAGCTGTGAGCTGATGAGCCCAAACGCACGTTCAATTGCGTAGGCCTCAATATCAATCACCTTGGAGGTTAAACCACCAATCTCCAGCGCCTCTTCGCGATATTCCACGTTTTCTTTTCGACAGGCTGCCAAGAGCACATCAACCTGATCCTGAGCACTTCTGGACTCACCGATAATTTCGAAATCAATCGCCACCTCATCCAGGGGATACGGAATATACTGATCAGCTTCAAGCGTTATCGAATTCTCCAACTCTGTCTCACTTAATCCGGCTGGCATCTGAATGGTTTTGGTAATCACGGCAGAACCCGCTACTGCAGCAGCGGCCAGACGATTACCAGTGCGTGATCGTGTCACGACTTTTTTAATGGCTTCACCTACCTGCTCAGAGTCGTTGATATTTTTTTCAACCACGCAGTTTGTCGGAAGTGGTTCTACCGCATAACTTTCTACACGATATTTATCACCACTTTTCGACAACTCGAGCAACTTGACAGATGAAGAGCTGATATCGATACCTAGCAAGGTATCTTTTTTCTTTCCGAATATTCCAAACACGCGATAACCCATTACGTTAATGGCAGCAATTTTGTATAAGCCGTGATATAAATCCAAAAATCATGGCTCAATGTACATTTCATTACTCTTAGCCTAACAAAAAGACGTATAATCCGACATTCTCTTAATTAAAGCTATTTATTAGATGATAGCTCTATATTTATAAGTTGCTAGGAAAAACATGTTTCGTTTTGTGAGCTTGCTAAAATTTTTCGGTTGGTCGTTTCTACTTTTATGTTGTACGTCTCTTTTCGTGATTGTCTCGTTTTATCTGTATCTGACACCAACCCTGCCAGACGCAGAACAACTTAAAACGGTCCAATTCCAGACGCCACTCAGGATTTACTCCCAAGATAAAAAAAGAATAGCTGAATTTGGCGAAAAGAGAAGAACTCCGATTAATATAGACCAGGTTCCTGAAAAGTTTATCCAAGCCTTCATCGCTGCTGAAGACGACCATTTTTTCGAACATGCCGGCATAGACCTGAAAGCCCTGGCCCGTGCATCTAGCCAGCTCATCTCTACAGGCCGCATAAAAACTGGTGGCAGCACCATAACGATGCAGGTTGCCAAGAATTTTTTTCTCAGCAGAGAAAAGACATTCATCCGCAAATTCAACGAAATTTTTCTGGCTTTGCAGATAGAACAGAGTTTATCCAAACATGAAATATTAGAACTGTATCTCAATAAAATTTATCTTGGTAACCGAGCCTATGGCATTCATGCTGCCGCACAAGTCTATTACGGCAAGTCCATTGACTCTCTGACACTCGCACAAATGGCGATGATTGCCGGGCTCCCCAAAGCACCCTCCAGTTATAATCCACTGGCAAACCCGGAACGTGCCAAAATTCGCCGCAACTGGATACTGAACCGAATGCTGGAACTTGGAATGATTTCCAGCGAGGAGCATCTGGTTGCTTTCCAGGCACCTATATCTGCAAGTTATCACAATGAAATCAGTGAGTTGTCAGCTTCCTATGCCGCTGAAATGGCTAGACAGGAAGTGATCAAGCAATACGGCAGCGACGCTTACACAAGCGGCATGAAAGTGTTTCTAACCATCGACAGCCGCCTGCAAAATGCTGCCAACACTGCGGTCATCAATGGACTGGAAAGCTATGATAAACGTCACGGCTACCGCGGCCCCCTGCTGGAAATAGCAGAGACGCACATGAAAGACAGAAACTCGGTACTGCAAAACCTGATCAGACTCAAACTCCCCTTGCATCATCAGGCTGCCGTGATCACCGCTCTGACTGACACTCGTGCCAGTCTATTACTGGCGGATGGAACTGAAGGCTCGCTGGAGCTTGAAGAAGCAAAGTGGGCAAGAGCCTTTATAACTATCAACTCTACCGGCCCAAGCCCTGAAAGCCTGAAAGATATCCTGAAGATCGGCAGCGTCATTGAAGTGGCCGCTGTAGATGCATCAAGCGGCAAATATAAACTGACCCAAACACCTGAGGCACAAGCTGCTCTTATTTCCATGTCTCCCCAGAATGGCGCTATCAAAGCAATTGTGGGGGGCTACGATTTCAGTTTGAGCCACTACAATCGTGCCACCCAGGCAAAAAGGCAACCAGGCTCTAGCTTTAAACCTTTCATTTATCTGGCCGCCCTGGAAAATGGCTTTACCGCCTCAACTCTGATAAACGATGCACCTATTGTTTTTGATGATGACAACCTGGAAGCCACCTGGCGCCCAGAAAACTCCAGCGGCAAATTCTATGGTCCCACCAGACTCAGACAAGCGCTCTATAATTCCCGCAACCTGGTTTCCATTCGGATTCTTC
The DNA here is from genome assembly GCA_041592735.1 of Oleiphilaceae bacterium. GTDB lineage: Bacteria > Pseudomonadota > Gammaproteobacteria > Pseudomonadales > Oleiphilaceae > PZPK01. The sequence continues at coordinate 2,595 of JBFHPN010000112.1, forward strand.
AGGATATTGGCGTTTCCAAGGCACTGTCTACAGCCCAACGCTTTGGCTTTAACCGCGCAGAATTACCAAGAAACCTATCGCTGGCCCTGGGCAACGCCTCACTCACCCCGCTAGATATCGCAAATGGATATAGCCGTCTGGCCAATGGCGGCTACTATGTAGATGCATATATTATTGAAAGAATTGAAGATTACGCTGGCAACATCCTCTTTCAATCACAACCCAGAACCGTTTGCACAGCCTGCCTGACAGACTCTGAAGAACAGCCAGCTGAACCCGCAACCGACACCCTCTCTGCCGACGACCAGCTTACGGACATCATTGCGCTTGATAACAACCAGTCAACCCTGATCCCGGCTGAAAAAATCGCTGATGAACGAGATATTTATATTCTTCATTCCATGCTCAAGGACGTCATTCAAAGAGGGACCGCAACCAAAGCGCTTGAACTTAATCGATCGGACCTGGCAGGTAAAACCGGTACCACCAACGAACAGAAAGATGCATGGTTTTCAGGCTTTAATACCAACCTGCAAACGACTGTATGGGTAGGCTTTGATCAACCCGTCTCCCTTGGCAGCAGAGAATATGGCGCGAGTGCCGCTCTGCCTATCTGGATGGATTTCATGACGGTCGCCCTGAAAAACACGCCGCCCGCTCATATGAGACAACCAGAAGGTATTGTGACCGCCAGAATTGATATGGAAACAGGTAAAATAGTTCAGCCCGGCACCCCAAACTCTATGTTTGAAATCTACCGTAAAGAAAATGTTCCGGCTGAACAAATCACAGAACAACGTTCAGAGTATGAATTAATGTCGCAACCGACACTTTCACCGGAAGATATATTTTAGCCGGCCAGAAATTGTTTGCTTAAGCCATGAGATCTTTGTTAGCGCCTAACAAAGATCTCTATAGACAGATCAAGCCGCTTCAAAAACGATTTGATCATTAACGACACTTGCTCGGATGGTATCGCCAGGGCCGAATTTACCGGCCAAGAGCTGTTGAGCCAGCGGATTTTCAACCCAGCGCTGTATGGCTCGCTTCAATGGTCGCGCACCATAAACGGGATCAAATCCGGCTTCAGCCAACTTGGACATTGCCTCATCATCAAAGACCAGCTGAATATCCTGCTCCTCCAAGCGCTTATTTAATCCTGCCAACTGAATTTTCGCGATACCCTGAATCTGCTCAGCCGCCAACGAATGGAAAACCACGACCTCATCAATTCGGTTGACAAACTCTGGTCTGAAATGACCCGTCACGGATTCCATCACGGCCGATTTGATCAAATCGTAATCAGCCTCTTTCATACTCATCGTCTGAATGGTTTCAGAACCCAGATTGGAGGTCATGACAATAACCGTATTTCTGAAATCGACCGTGCGCCCCTGCCCGTCCGTCAAACGACCATCCTCAAGCACCTGAAGTAAAATATTGAAAACATCAGGATGTGCCTTTTCCACTTCATCAAGTAACAGCACAGAATAAGGGCGTCGACGAACTGCCTCGGTTAAATAACCACCTTCTTCATAGCCAACATATCCCGGCGGCGCACCTATCAAACGCGCCACTGAGTGTTTTTCCATAAACTCTGACATATCAATGCGCACCATTGCCTCTTCTGTATCGAACAGGAAATTGGCCAGCGATTTACACAGTTCGGTTTTACCAACCCCTGTTGGCCCGAGAAACAGGAACGACCCATTGGGACGATTTGGATCAGACAAACCGGCTCTGGATCGGCGTACCGCATCGGCCACAGCAGTAACCGCTTCAGATTGGCCAATCACACGCTCATGCAGCGTTTCTTCCATACGCAACAATTTTTCTTTTTCGCCTTCCAGCATTTTAGATACAGGTATGCCCGTCCACTTAGAAACGATTTCCGCTATTTCTTCTTCAGTAACGCGGTTTCGCAACAGCGTCATGCCCATCATTTCAGCCTGACTGGCCATATCCAATTGACGCTCAAGCTCTGGAATTTTGCCGTATTGCAATTCCGACATTAAGGCAAGGTCCCCTTCACGACGCGCACTTTCCAGCTCAACCCGGGCTTGCTCCAACTGACTTTTGACCTTCTGTGAACCATGCAGTGCTGCTTTTTCAGCCAACCAGACTTCTTCAAGATCCGCATATTCCTTTTCCAGCTCTGCTAATTGCTCATTTAAAGCCAGTAAACTTTTATTGGAAGCTGCGTCAGATTCTTTTTTAAGTGCTTCACGTTCGATTTTCATTTGTATAACGCGTCGTTCCAGGCGGTCGAGCGGCTCTGGTTTGGAGTCCATTTCCATTCGAATCTGGCTTGCAGCTTCATCCACCAGATCAATTGCCTTGTCCGGTAACTGCCTATCCGAAATATAGCGATGCGAAAGACGGGCCGCAGCAATAATGGCGCTATTGGTTATTTCAACACCATGGTGCACCTCATAACGCTCTTTCAAGCCACGCAAAATTGCCACGGTATCTTCTACAGTTGGCTCTTCAACGAGGACCTTTTGAAAACGTCGCTCTAGCGCGGCATCTTTTTCGATATATTCTCGATACTCATTCAGGGTTGTCGCACCAACGCAATGCAGCTCGCCACGGGAAAGCGCCGGCTTAAGCATGTTACCCGCATCCATGGAACCTTCTGCCTTGCCGGCACCCACCATGGTATGAATCTCGTCAATAAAGAGAATTACTCTGCCTTCTTCCTTACTTAACTCATTAAGTACCGCTTTTAGGCGCTCTTCAAATTCTCCCCGAAACTTGGCGCCAGCAATCAATGCGCCCATATCTAGCGATAAGACACGTTTGTCTTTAAGTCCGTCTGGCACCTCGCCATTCACTATTCGCTGGGCCAGTCCTTCTACAATAGCGGTTTTCCCGACACCGGGTTCACCGATTAACACCGGGTTATTTTTACGTCGACGCTGCAATACCTGAATCGTGCGGCGAATTTCATCATCTCGCCCGATCACGGGATCAAGCCGCCCCTCCACTGCTTTTGCAGTCAGGTCTACGGTGTATTTATCTAACGCCTGCCTGTTCTCTTCCGCACCCTGATCTTTCACAGCATCGCCTCCTCTCACTTTTTCAACCGCTGCTTCGAGTGTTGCCGGCTGAATATTGTACTTTTTATACAGCTCACCCAAGGGGCCCTTATCCGCCAGAGAAGCCAACAGAACCATCTCACTGGATATATACTGATCGCCTTTTTTCTGAGCATATTTATCTGCCAGATTTAGCAAGCGACCCATCTCATTGGACATATGGATATCGCCATCGTTGCCTTGCACTTCAGGCAAACGATCGACTAACTTGCCTACGTCCTGCCTGAAGGCTTTTACATCAACCGACAGCTGACGTAGTAACGCAGACACACTGCCATTCTGATCCAGTAATACCTGTATCAGATGAACCGGCTCAATAAATTGATGATCCTTACCCAAGGCAACGGATTGGGCATCCGAAAGCGCCACCTGTAAACGACTGGTTAACCGATCTATTCGCATAACTTACCTCTTCCACTCCCCTGCTTTAGGGGTTCATTTTGTTAAGGCATAAATATGGGCTGTTTTCTATTATTTCAAGTCAACACCAAACGATTACGTCAAAAAAATGACGCACATCAAGTTAGTGGCACATCACATGCTCAACGCTTATGTTTGAAGTGTTGCTATTAAGCGTCTAATATAGCCGGCCTAAATTAACCGATGCTTTTTAGATCCTCTTTCAAGCCTCACTTATTGAAGTTATAGTGTCTGCCATGCCATCTAGCAATTCATCCAGGCCATCCAATACGCCTACATTTATAGACTTTGAGGCATCCAGCCTTGATCTGTTGTCGAGCTACCCGATCGAAGTAGGCATTTGCCTGCCAGACGGCAGCACGAAAAGCTGGCTGATCAAACCACATGTTCTCTGGAAAGACTGGTCTGAAAAAGCGGCACGAATTCACGGAATTTCGAAAGAGAAACTGCAAAATGAAGGTTATGAAGTGAGTGAGGTTGTAACAGCGCTGAATGAGAGCGTCACCGGAACCTTATATTGTGATGCCTGGGCATTCGATAGTTTCTGGCTGCACCGGCTATATAAAGCCGGTAAATGTGAGCCAAGCTTTCAACTCGACTCCATAACGTCCATATTGAACACACACCAAATTGATCAATGGCAAGATGTCCGTGAAGGTGTA
>JBFHPN010000113.1:0-6759 GCA_041592735.1 Oleiphilaceae bacterium
GGGTATCTTTTTTGTGCTTAAATTTCAGACCGCGTCTACCCGATTGTCTTTAATTATTATGTCAGCCATACCGCTGACTGTGGTTGGTATCATGCCGGGTTTTGCCTTGTTGAACCAATTGGGAGAGCGCGAGGTCGCAGGTGCGCCTGATCCCGTGTTATTTACGGCTACCGCAATGATCGGGATGATTGCTCTGGCGGGAATTGTGGTGCGCAATTCCTTGATATTAATCGAATTTATCACGCAAGCGCGTCAGCAAGGTGCTGCCATTAAAGAGGCACTGATCTTGGCGGGTGCTGTCAGAATGCGTCCTGTGCTGCTGACTGCCGGTACCACCATGTTGGGAAACTTGGTGATTATTCTGGATCCGGTGTTTAGTGGTCTCGCGCTGGCGATCATATTCGGTATTTTGTCGTCCACACTTTTTACTTTGGTGTTGGTGCCTGTCGTTTATTATTTGGTTTTTGCACCGGATGAAACAGGCACCACGCAGGTTATTGAATCCTCTGAATAAGGGATGACGGTGGTAGGTATTCAATAATGTATTTATTTCATATCAGGAATTAAATAATGAAATGGTTAATGTCACTAGGTTCTTTTGTTGTGTTAGTGCTCATGGTTGCCTGGATGGCTGGCAGCTTTGATGAAAAGGTCGCGCCTGGCCTGCATGAGCTGTCGGCTGAAGATATACAATATGATGCTTTGTTCCAGGTGGCGGAGAAGGACGTCGAGGTGTTCGAGTCAGTGCCTGCAACGATTGCAGCCAAACAGACGGCCATGATTTCGTCTCGCATACTGGCCAGAATCGAACAGGTGAAGGTCAGGGCAGGGGAATATGTCAATAAGGGGCAGGAACTTGTTGTCTTGGAGAGGAGTGATTTGCAATCACGCGTTTCCCAGGCTCAGGCGCAACTTGCCAGTATTGAAGCGAGGTTAAAAGAATCGCAGCAGGCTATGGGGCGTGCAGAAGAGTTAAATAAGCGCGGTCTGTTAGCCCAGGCTTCGCTGGATGCAGCCAGGGCAAACCAGGCTAGTCTTCAGGCTCAGCTGGATAGTGGCTTGCAGGCCTTGGCAGAAACAAAAACAGCACTGGACTATGCGAAAGTATCGGCACCATTTAAAGGTCTTGTGATAGATCGCTTTGCTGAGCCGGGTAATACCGCCCAGCCGGGAATGCCTTTGCTATCTTTGTATAATCCATCTTCTGTCAGAGTTGAAGCTAATGTGCGTGAAGAGCGCGCTATTCAATTAAAGCCCGGGCAGCGTTTAACGATGGAGATCCCTTCTCGCTCACAGGTAACCTATGCTGAAATTGAGGAATTGGTGCCTGCCGGAAACGTGGCATCACGCACTTTTCTCGTTAAAAGCCGTATTAATGATATCGAAGGATTGTTGCCTGGAATGTATGCGCGGTTAAAGATTCCTGCTGGTCTTTCAAAGCGCATGTTGATTCCGCGGGATTTGGTGGCGGAGGTGGGGCAGTTGAATATTGTCTGGGTCGCGCATCTACAGTCAGCAGGAGTTATAAGCGAAAAACGGTTCATAAAAATAGCCGTAAGCGAAAGGGATGATGGGATGGTTGAAGTTATTTCTGGCTTGAAAGCAGGGGAAAGGCTGATTCAGCGACCTTAATTCGTTTCATGATTATGGAAGAAATGGCTTGTTTATATAACGCATAGGGTCATAGGCGAAAAATCATAGAGATGGAAAAAAGTTAATGTTTTCAGTCTTGAAATGTCAGTTATTACATAGTTTTATGTTGGCCTTGGTGACTTTTTTTAAATAAAGATTTTATTTGCAGAAAAATACTATAAAAAGTGTATAAAAAACTGTTTTTTTATATGACCAGGTGATTAGTTTTTGTTAAAGTAAATCCGTAAGTTTCAGTTATCGCTATTATCAATCAGCTAAGAATAAAATTAATAAAGTGTTGAGCGTGCGTTAGGTTATAAGTTTTCCCATAACAGCATGCTTAACAGGCTATATCGAATAGGGAAAATGATGTTTATTAGTACACTTGTCCATATTGTTGAGTTTCTCATGCTGTCTTTGCTGGGAATCATGCTTTATAAGCTTTTAACGTCATACAAAAATTGGAAAAGTGTATCATCTTCGCCCTACAAAGGCGGAGACCGACAAATTCGGGAGGTTCGGCCGACCCTTCCTGAAAATCCTGATTATCTCTCTGTTAGTAAAATAACCGTCACTGAAGAGTACCCGGAAAAACAGCCCGAAAAGATCAAGCCGGCTTCTGGTATTTTAAATGACTATATTGGCGAATTTTTTGTTGAGTCAAAATCTGTAGATCTGGAGCCCTATCGCGCAGCGCAGGTTAATGTAGATCCTCCGCGCGTTGAGTCAGCTGATATCCCAAAAAACAAGCTGGCGTCATCTGCGTTGAGTTCCAAGCCTGAGGTTTCCTTGGCTGATAATGTCGCAACGCTAACGCAAATCGATTCGGCAAAAACCATAACCAAAAACAGATCAGCGTCAGATCTCCGCAAAGATAATTCGTCAACGGGTAAATTAACAACCCGTAGGCGCAGAGAGCATCCTTTACCTGTCGAACCTCTAGATGATTTTGCGCTGGCATTGCAGGCACTTGAAGAAATAGAAAAAGTTTCGGCAGAGGCAAACGATGATGAGTTTATCAGAGTGAGTGTGCCCACTTTGAGTCCTGTTATCTTGACACCGTCTTCTTCCGCCAAGGGTGAAAATCTTCAGGAAATTGATACCGTGCCAATGTTGAAAGCCTTTGCAGACCAGGATTCAGAAGGCTATATCACGGTTTCAGACCAGAGCCAGGCAAAAAATGCGGCAAATACCATGTCGGATAAAGTCGTTTTGGCCATGCTCGATGAAGCGAAACTGGTATGTGCTTCGTAGCTCTAATACGTAAAAATCCAGACTCTTAGGTTTCGACTCAAAAGATGAGGAAGTGGACGAAATTATGATTATTATTTTCGCCTAAATTTTCTGTTTTAGATATCATTCTCTAAATGTTACTCAGGCCATGATCATTTCATGACTTCTGATAAAGAATTACCAGACCATCATCACTTGCAATAACTACGACAGGTTTTGAATCATGGTTTATATCACCAATTGAATAGCGGACTCGATATTCTGACGATTCAGTATTCTCACAATAAGAATGGGCCTTTCATTTTCAGAGAAGTAAATATCATGTGAGTTATAAATACCTACACGATAGCCTTCTCGAATATCATATCTTGATGGAAATTGCTTAGGCGATTCGGCAATCTGTTCCAGCTTATTAACAAGTCCATCATAATAGTCAATCGCAGCAGTTAGTCCGAAACGCTGAATACCAAACTCAAGAATACTCTCTAAATCCTTCGAGGCTGCTTTACTTAAGTGATATTCAGGCATGCGATGACAGTCTTGCTAATACCGATTTTTTTATGTCGTCTGGTTTCAGATCGCTGACACCACTATCTTCACCTTCGATTAATGCAGCACGAATGGCCTTCAATCTTAAGTCGTTTAACTCGGCTTCTTGTTTCTGTCTGATAAGTTCGCGCAAAATTTCACTATCAGAGGCGTATAAGCCTTTATGGATTTGTGATTGAAGCCATTCATTCTGCTGATCGGTTAACGTAATACTCTTTTTGACCATTGCCATAAACACACCACTGAATTAACGGTAGGATTTTATACTACCGACAGTAGCATTTATTAGCAAATATCTTTGATTATTAGAGGTGTTTTTAAGGACTGATTACAGAAGGACCAAAGAATTTTTCGTTTGCTTTTTCAATGACTCCAGAATAGCCTGTTTCTTAGAAACATATAGCTTTAGTCTTAAAGGCAGCAAAGCAAATTGTCGTCTAATTTTACAACTACACTACTTTACTATTTGGCCCGACGACATTGGGAAAAACGAATGAGTGTGTCGACTCAGATTTGACTCTATTTTCTATCTTGTAAGTTTAAGTCTGAGCCGATTCATCTAATATTCATGACTATCTCTTCGGGCCTGTCAGGGCTCGGCGAAATAAGCTCAGGGCTTGAATATATAAAGTGCTGCGCCTGTTACCATTAATACAATAATAAGTGCGATCACTGCGCGATTATTTTTCTTTCTTTCCGGCTTTGGCTTCAGTTGATTGTCGCCTGAAATCCAGGCTTGCTTTCCTTCAGCTGCCAAACGTCTTCTTCTTGCTAGCCTCTCTTTGTTATCTGTTTGAGTGCTTCTTACAGGTGTTTGAATGGGTTTTTCAGATTCATTTGGAGTCGAAGTAGTGCTTGTTTGGGCAGGCCGGCTACGAATAATGGTTTTATGCGGGTCGCCGCTGGCCGCTCCGGCAGGGCCTCTAACTTCAAAGGTCAGCACATCCAGTTTAATTTTGTCTCCTGGTTGTAACTCGGCTTTGGAAATTTTTTCACCATTTACAAAGGTGCCATTTGATGAATTTAAATCCTCGATGATCAGTTTACCGTTAATGGGTTCCAGCGAAACATGTTTTCGGGAGAGGTAATCCAGGCTTAAGGCGATATCACAGCCAGGGTCACGACCAATAATGGTTTTTTCGGTAATGATATAGTCCGACTTTTCAAGCCAGCTGGCGTTCGAGTGAAGCGACCAGGGGTGTTGCTTGCTTGGGTTGCTGCTTAGCGTTTTTGAGTCGATCAGTTCTAGCTCGATCTGGCCTAGCGTAAGGCTGTCTGTGGCCTTTATAGGCTGGCTTTCAGTTATCTCCACGCCATTAACTTTTATGGAAGCGCTGGGCGATTTTTTGTAGATAAATAACTGTTCTTGCTGGTTAACTATTTCGGCATGTTTGTCCTCAATGGACGCATCTTCGATCATCAGGCTGTTTTGATTTGATTTTCCTATTGAAAACCGGGTATCAACCAACCAAACGGATTCTCTGCGCCGGTCCTTGAATTGAAGTTTTAGCATGGGTTAATAGATTCCTTTTCTTGCCAGTCAATATCTGGGTTGAAGCTCGTTTAAGAGGTAAGTGAATTACTTCCAGTATAGACACAAGTTTCAAGTTCTCGAATTTTCCTATTAAAAAAACACGCGTAGTTTATTTTCTGCTTTTTGAAAGGTATCGAGGCTAAACAGGGTACTTTCCCTGGTTTTGGCTATACTGACGTGTATCGTGATTTTTTTGTATGTAAATGAATTATTTAAAAGGGTTTGTTGTTTTAGATGCTGATTTCCAAGGCTGTGTGCCACCCTGGTTTAGTCAGGGACCAAAATGAGGATAGTATCCTTTGTAACGAGCAGGAGCGGCTGTGGGTGGTTGCTGATGGCGTGGGGGGTAATGAGGGTGGCCAGATAGCCAGCCAGATAGCAGTACAAACCATAGAAAGGAAATATCGTCAGGGTTATTCGCTTGAACAGTCCATGAAAGAGGCAAATCAGGCCGTTAAACAGGTGCGCATTGAGCAGCCAGAGTTGAGTACGATGGCTTCGACTGCGGTCGCGGTGCGTTTTAAAGGTGACGACTTTGAGCTTGCATGGGTGGGGGATAGCAGGGCGTATTTGATTGAAGCACAAGGGCTGAAACAATTAACCCAGGATCACAATGTGGCCACAGATCTTTTACACACCGGGGCAATAACGCATGAGCAGTGGTTTGATCATGAGGGGCAGCACGAATTGACCCAAGCCCTTGGGGAGATGTCTCTGGATAGCGTGCCGATCTTATCCGGCACACTAGAGGCCAATCAACTTTTGCTGTTATGCACAGATGGTTTATCCGGAGTATTGTCAAATGCGAGGCTAGAGGAATTGGTCTCGGCTGGTCCTGAGCTTGATGAGATCGCTGCCAATTTGATGTCGTCTGTGCTTTCTGAGGGTGCTCCCGATAACATCAGCTTTATTCTGATCAAACAACAGGCTGATCAAGTGCCTGCGCCAGATTCAGCTAATCACCTTCCGCATACAGAGAATTCAGGATCAATGGTGAATTTAAGACAATTATTACAGCGTTACCCTTCGCTTCGGTTTTTATTACCGTTCGTTATCATAATACTGGTGCTATTTCTGATGGGTGTGAGAGGCTGAGATGGCAGAAGAAGGTCGCTACGAGTACCAGGAGAAAATTGGCGAAGGCGGCATGGCAACCGTTTATCGGGGTCTGCAGCGCTCGTTGAATCGTCCGGTAGCGATAAAAGTACTGTCTGCCACCTTATCTGATAATCCCGCGGTTATAAAAAGGTTTGAACGTGAATCACTGATCATTGCCCGATTGAATCACCCCAATATTATTCATGTGATTGATCGGGGTACAACCAGCAAGGGGCGGCCTGTATTCGTGATGGAATACGTCGAAGGTCAAAATCTGGCTGATGCCATTCAGAATGGCGTGTTTAACTTTAACCAAAAGGTCGATATAGCGATTCAAATTTGCAAAGGGGTGGCCTATGCGCACAAATTTGATGTCATTCATCGGGATATCAAGCCTGCCAATGTGATCATTGATAAGGAAGGTTTTGCGCGTTTGCTGGACTTTGGTATCGCTTCTTTTTTCAAAGCGGATCATGATGACGCGGGCGAAGCCTCTCAGCTTATCCTGGGTACAGAAGCCTATATGGCGCCTGAGCAGCACGAAGGCATTGCGATGACCTCCTGTCTGAGTGATATTTACTCGATTGGTGTGGTCATGTATGAAATGTTTTCAGGACAACTGCCTTCTGCGCATCCTGTACCACTCTCAGCGTTTGATGAGTCAGTATCTCCAGCACTGGAGCGTCTGGTTATGCGCTGCATAGAGCGTGACC
>JBFHPN010000114.1:0-6683 GCA_041592735.1 Oleiphilaceae bacterium
CGGGCACTGTCGACACCGATTTGTCCAAACCTTTTCAAAAAGGAGTCGAGAGTGCAAAGCTTTTTAGTCCTGAATTTACGGTTGAACAGTTACTTGGTTTTCTGCCGGATCTAAGCCCGCGAGAAACAGCCTATTATATCGATTGGCAAGGTAAATCCATTCCCTGGTAATTGTTTTCCTGAGAGACGTTTGTCTGAGTCACTCTAGCAGTTCATTGGTTTTTTTTGCCAAAGCAAAATCTAATTGGTGTAAGCCTTTTATTTTATGTGACCACCAGGTAACTGTTGTCTTTCCCCATTCGGTTAACAGATCAGGATGATGATTATAGGCTTCTGCCAACTCGCCAACTTTGTTGGTAAATGCTAGGGCTTCGACAAAGTTTTTAAAGGTAAAGGTTCGTCTTAATTTGGGTATGTTGTGTTCTTCGCAGATTGTCCAATCTGGCAATTCTTTCAGAAAAAGTGCGGCTTGATCAGAGCTGACGTGCGTTGCATCCGTTCGGCAGGCATCACATTGTATGTCAGAAATTTTCATAAAGACCTCCTCGTCATGGCGTTATAAGCCCAGTTCGTTTAACCACTCATTAAAGAACAGTGTACTCTGTCTGATGAGTTTTTCACCCTCAATTTGGGTATCCGCTCTTAAGGTCTTAAGGCTGGTTCCGGTTGCAGTAATTTCTGCTGTATGCCCAATAAACCATTGTTCCAGTTTTGCCGGGTTTACTTCGGGATGGCATTGAAAACCCAGCGTGGTAGATGAGAACGCGACTATCTGTTGCGCACAAATAGCGGTAGATGCCAGTAACACCGAATTTTCAGGCAGGTCGAAGGTGTCGCCGTGCCAGTGCAGCATGGATGTGAGTGTGCCATCGAAATGTCTGGCGCAGGAGTGCTTCCCTTGTTCAGTGAGTGTGAGTGCTTGCCAGCCAATTTCTTTAGTGGTTCCCGGATAAACGCGGGCACCCAATGCACGTGCCATTAACTGAGCGCCCAGACATATACCTAGTGTCGGTTGGTGCTTGTCAAAACGTTCTCTGAGCAACGTCAGTTCATCGAGGATGAAGGGATAATCTTGTTCATCATTGGCGCCAATCGGCCCACCCAGCACGATAAGTAAATCAGCCTCCCTGGCTTGAGAGAGGTTATCAATACCAGCTTCAAGGTAATGAATTGAAAACCCTCTTGTTTTTAGAAGTGCGTCAAAAATACCTAAATCTTCAAAGGCGAGATGTCGAATGGCATAAGCTGTTTTCATTGTTATTCCTCGTATGATGCTCAATGGGCAACATTATGCGATATCCTGACCTCAGTTAAATGCGCGTTGGTAGAAAAATATGTGAAATTGATCACTGATTGGTATTTGTCATCAGTTCTTTCATGTTAAGAGACAGAGAGTTTGCTTAAATAGCATTATCTTATCGGGTCGACAGGTCTATCTCTTCTCTTCCTCAGACAGATAAGATGAGTAGAGCGCCAGTATGGCAATGTTCATCTAGAACGTTTGCGACATAATCCTTGTTGATTATGTCGCTTTTTTTTGCATTTTATTCAGCTGGTTCACCAGCACCCGGTTCTCTAATGCTGCGGTAATCTGATAAATGAACAAGGTCAGGGTGTTTTCATTTTGTTCTTTCAAATTAATGCCGCGCAAGATTAATTTACCTGCGACCAGCTTTTCTGTGGAGATCAGGGTAAAAATTTTCCAGCTATGTTTTCGATTACTGGGTTTTGGTGTGTTGGTACTGAGCTGGTTTAGTTCAGCGACGAAGTTTTCATCGTTGGTTTTGTCCCTGCTTTGAATCAGGTCCGGAAAACGTTTGTTAAAAAGGCTTTGTTCCTTTTCGGGCATGTTATGGTGGATGATGATCTTTTCATTCTCGAACTGGGTTTCGAAAATCATTGACAGGCTGATATTCGGAAATGCCCAGATAACCTTATCCACCGTGAATTCAGCAATTTCTTTGATGCTTTTTAAGCGATAAAGTCGCAGCGTAGCTTCCAGTAACGAATTAATGCGCGTGTATGAGTTTTGCAGCTCATGATAGGTCTTGGAATTTTTAATCACACTGGATAGGGTGGCTACATAGCGCTGAATTTGTTCGATTTTTTGCTCATCAAGTTCAAAAGGCTGATCCGGCCGAAAAAAACTGATGACGCCAATTTTCTCAGTGCCGACCTTTAATGGAAAGGCCAGGTAACCTCTAAAACTCATGACATTGAAAATTTTACGGTCTATTTCTGCAAAGGGCATGTCTGCACTAATGTCAGGAAACAATGCCATTTCGCCTTTCGCATAGACATAGGACGATACACTTGGAGCCCCCTCGGAGCCGATCTGGATGGCTCGCCATTGATCAATATGGTGTTCTTCAATCATGTCACCATAGACCTTGAAGATATTGAGTAAGTTGTTGACTGGATCAAGCAGCTGTATACCAATCGCTTCAAAATCGAATACATCTTTCAGGCCTTTTAAAATGGCATCAAAAACCGTATCGATATCCAGTGACGAATGCGTGGCTTGCAAGACGCTGTTGAGATGCTGAACTTCTTTTTCTTTTTTTTGGGCCTGCTTTAAGGCGTGATGCGTTTTTTTGACCAAATAGGCATTATTAATTGTTGTGGCTATCTGAGCGACATAGCGTTCTATTTGCTGAATTTCATCTTCACTCAATGTAAAGGCTGTTTGGGTATTGGCAAAATTCATCACGCCAAAGACTTTTTCCTGAACATTGAGTGGCACAATAAGGATTGACTTATGCGGGTTAAGCTCAAACATGGAACGATCGCGAGGGGAGTAGTGTTTGAGCAGTTTTTCGGTGATGGGAGAGATATACAGGGTTTCGTTGTCGAGAAACGACTTGATAAAATATACCTCATCCCATTCAATTGAGAGGGGCAAATGGTCAAATTTTTCAACAACGTCATCAGAGACATTATCCCCAAACCAGTAATTGACCTCGAGTGTATTTTTTTCTGAGTTAAATAAATATATGGAGACCTGGTTAAACGCAAAGATATCCTGCAGGGCATCATTCACCTTCAACATGACTTCATCAAGATCAAGTGTTGTATTGACAGTATCCAGCACTTTATTAAGTTGGTTTAGTTCCCAGATTAACTGTTCTTTGCTCTTCTTTGTGTCTTGATTGGTTGCTGCTTTCATTGAGGTTAACAATCTATTTGAATAGGAGAAAAAATACCTGCAAAAAACGCTAGTGAATTGAATATAAACAGGGATTTAGTGTAAACAGTATAGTGTACACAAAGAGTATAAGCAGATGTATTGTATGAAAAAAGCAAAAATGTAAAAAAGCTTAATTCACCATAATGCGGATTTCTGTATTGTCTTTGGCCTGGGAAGGGTTGCCACCACTTAATTCACGATAAGTGCGCGAGAAATGGGCGTAATCAGAAAAACCCGAGGCAATGGCGGCTTCAGTCAGTGACACACCCTTGGAAAGCTTTTCTGCCGTGGCAAATATACGATGCCACAGGCGAAAACGGCGAATGGGTGTGCCAGTCACCTGTTTAAATAACTGAATTAAACGCGGCACAGACAAGTTCACCTTATCAGCAATTTCGGCAACCGACATATTTAAATGGGAATGATCTTTGATTAATGCTGCGGCCAGCGCAACGCGTTCATCGTATATATGTGTGGCAGAATTCGGGGTACTTTTATTCAGCCATTGATTGAGCAGTTCAGACACCTCTGTTTCAGATGGACGATGCTTTGAAATAAAGCTTGCCTGCTCGATGATTTCATCTTGCATTTTACTGCCGCAATAAATAGCCGGTGAACCATCCTGGTAGATTGCGCCAGACATCTCGGGTTGCAGCTTGCTGAATTGCTGGCCGAATTCATCCAGGAAAAACATGGCGACTTGTGCGCGACGGGTATTCAGAGACAAATCGATACCCGAAGGTACCAGGAAGCTTTTACTGCGCGCAATCGCTTCACCTTGCGCATCAAGTAGTTCAAGATCATCTTCAAGAGACACAAATAAAGTAGACGCAACATTCGCGCGCTTTAAGTGGCTCTCCAGCTTACCAACGTAGAGAGACTGCTTTTGAGATGTATAGATAATAGCTTTCTGTTCTAAGTGCATTCGGCAATACCAAAAGGTAAAAAATATACTGCGTGTTTATTCGTTTATTATGTAGTTATTATTTATATCTTTTATGCGGCCTTGATGATGAATGAAATGATGGAATCCGTGCGATAAACGGATAACAGCCTGATCATCAACAGCCTTTATTTTGCGAGCATAATGCTGCATTAAATTTTGTACATGTATGATCTGCTGATTTACTTTGCATTGATAGTGGTTTTGCAAGGAAATGCGACATGTTTCAAATTGTTAACGCGGTTAGCATAAATTTACAAATCATTTTTGGGGTGAAACGGCGCTTGGCCGCAATAGGTTGGTCAGGTTTACTTCTTTTAAACGGCAGTAAACAGTTTTTGGGCATGCTTGCGGGCACGTTTAATGTCTTCCTTGCCAAGCGTGTAACCTGGTTTTTTTCCTCCCATCAATTGATTGAATTCTTTTTGGTTTTGTTTATCCGGATGAGCCAGCCCGAGTAAATGACCTATTTCATGGGCGACGGTTCTCGCCATTGAACCGCTTCTAAATGTGCCTTTTTCGATGAGTTGAAAGCGTTCAGGCAAGTATTTGCCTTTGCTTTCTTTATCGCTCCATTGGCCGATAAACGCGCGCTTCAGTTTACGTTTTGCATGTCCTTGGGATGCCTCGCCTAAATAAGGTACAAAGTATATGTTTAAGGTGTGCGGGTTTTCATGGCTGAAATCTATCAGCTGGCTTAATAGTTCAATCCGTTGAGGATCTGAATTTCCGGATTCATCTCTGACAGCATTGGCAATGTAGCCCGTAATTTGTTGTTTATTGCTTGGATTCAGTGCTGAACTTTGTTTGACTTGATCCAATACAAATTCAATGTTGGCGGGTTTCCAGATGCGATTGATCTCTGGCAATACGTGGACCTTAAGATCTTCTTCGCTTAGCCAGGATTTTAATGGAACACTACCTTTAGGTATTTTCAGGTCATTGATGATATGAAAGGTCAGAGGAACTTTGATGATATTTTCTTCGGCCGTGAGGCTGGAGCAAAAAAGACTGATAAGAAACAGGCAGCAAAAGAGGGAAGTGTTGCGTAAACGGCAGAATAACATCATTTGGTAGTCTCGCTTAAAACATGGAAACCATAACAGCTATAGAAATCCTTCATGAATATATAGTCAAAGAAATACGCTATGGCGAATTGTTTGATCGCTTGTTTGATTAGAACTTAGTCACAAATTAAGACAAAAGCCCCCTTAACGCGTTGTGAATCATTAAAACGTTCATGCGCAGATCATCGAATTGGTTGTTAAATGATCAAAATTAACAATAACAATTCGCCGTATGATGGGTGTCACTATGTCGTTTTCACTGTTTGGTAATAAGAATCTTAAAACCGCCGAAGAACTGCGTCATGTCGGCCAGCGCAAGCCTACCGTTATTAATCAGGATTGGGCTCTTGATGAAGTGGATGCCCTGAGAGTGCCTATTCTTTCTGGTCCACAGTTAGTTTATTCCTCAAACAGCCAACGACGCTGGAATGCCCGCTGTTCGAAACAAGTGGGTGTTTATTCACCTTCAGCAAACTATTGTGAAGCGGTTGCGCGTGTTCTTAGTCTGCACAATGTTAAATTTCAATGCTTTGGTTACTCAGAGCAAACCCAAGGCTCCAGTTTTCAAGCGTTTAGTAATATAGATGCCTGGCTGGTAAATGTGCTGGATGAAGATGAAAGCCTGTTGCTGGATAAAATTATGAGTGCCAGCAGTGAGGTATCCAGTTTGTTTTTATTTGATAAGGTATTAAGCAGAAGCTGTGTCAAAAAGCTGGAAAGTTTTATCGAGGAGTCAGATATTTTTCATTAGTCATCGTTAACTTTTTATAGGCTGTGTTTGCCTTGAAGGTATACGATGCAATCCTATAGCTTCATGGGTACTATAAGCATCTATGTTTGTTTATATGCTAATGGTCTTTCATGTCTCGTACTTTCCTTAAATTATTGATCCTCTCAGTTTGTCTCTCATGTCTGCCGGCGTGCTCATCCATTTATTACTATTCACATTTGGCCAAGGGTCAGTTCGAACTGCTTTGGCAGCGAGAATCTGTCTCCGAATTATTGGACGCTGATGCCACACCAGAAAATCTCCGTCAACGTTTGGTTCTGTCTGAAAAGATCAGGGAATTTGCCGAGTCACACTTATTGTTGCCGGTGGGAAATGCCTATAGCAGTTATTCAGATTTAGGAAGAGCCTACGTTGTCTGGAATGTTTATGCTGCCGAAGAATTATCTTTGGATGCCTATACCTGGTGCTACCCGATTCTTGGTTGCATGGCTTACCGCGGTTACTATGATGAAGCATTGGCGAAAGCAGAAGCGCACCATCTCGAAGCTCGGGGTCTTGAAACTAAAGTGGCGGGCGTGCAGGCATATTCGACGCTTGGTTATTTTGATGACCCGCTGCTGAATACATTTATCTTCCGGCAAGAAGCCGGGTTTATTGAATTATTAATTCATGAACTTGCTCATCGAAAACTCTATATCAAAGATGATACAGCGTTTAATGAGAACTTTGCGACGGCTGTTGCGGATCTCGGAACCCA
>JBFHPN010000115.1:0-6655 GCA_041592735.1 Oleiphilaceae bacterium
CGTGCCATTTATCAGCGTGACTCCTGGCAGTTGGAAAAAGTGGTCGAAACCCGTTTTTCAGCAGACCAGACGATTGTGGAAACCTATCCTTATATGTCCTGGCAATCTGAATTATCGCCTTCTTTGCTGGCGGTGCTGATGTTGAAGCCGGATAATTTATCAATCTCCGGATTGTATTCCTATGCCAGTTATTTGCAGGACCAGGATCTAAATGCCTCTGAATATATGATGGCCTTCTGGAAAAAGGTATTGCAGCCTTTTACTACCGCCGTACTCGTTTTGGTTGCCATTTCTTTTGTATTCGGGCCCTTGCGTTCTGTAACCATGGGTTTCAGGGTGTTTTCGGGTGTGATCGTCGGGCTGGTATTTAAATACGCACAAGATCTGTTAGGCCCCTCCAGTCTGGTCTTTGGTTTTAACCCCATTTACGCAACCTTAATACCTATTATGGTCTGTTTGATTGCGGGCATTTTGTTAATCAGGCGCGCTGGCTGAGACGTATAAAGTGAATGTGAGACCTGTATCTCAGTCTCTCTTAACCAAGTTGAAACATATGGTTACTTAACGTACCATCGAAGCGCAACTAGTATGATTTTGGTTATGCTAGTGTAAACTTTTTTCCAAAAGTAACTGCTTGTAGGGACGCTTGTTTATCTGGCAGGAGCCTGAAAACAACTGTTTGGATAAACGTCAAAGCGCTAAGAAAAAATATTTGGGAGAATATCATAATGAAAGGCTTGAAAAGGTTAGCCCTGGCGACGGCGGTGACAGCTGCCTCAACAGGCGTGATGGCCGAACTCCAGTTGCTCGACGATGCAGATATGCAAGTCGTCACTGGTCAAGCTGGTTTAACCATTGATGTTGAAACACAATGGGAAATCGGTGAGTTCGCTTATCACGACGCGGGTTATCTTTTGATTCAAGGTATCCGGATGGGGGGTAACTCTCTCGGAAATGGTACTGGTACTGCTGGTACCATGCTGGATAACTTGCGTCTTGAGGTTGACATCGCGGGCGATGGCACGAATGGTGATAACGAGTTAGCTTATGGCTTCTCGAACATGCGTGATATCGCACAAATGTATGTAGATGCAGGTAACGTAGATTCTCGTTTTGCCGAGATTGCTACGAATGGTTTGGATTCAAAGCGTAATAATGCTGCGGTAGATGCCAAGAAAGTCTATGGTGATGGCGATCTGGTTATTCACTTTGATTTTACCGATGGTTGGAAGAGTGAAGGCGGTTACAGTGTCTATGATGCTGCGAATCGTTTTCAATCCGATGACTACGATACTGCAGAGTTAATACTTGAGCATGCTGTTGACTTCCGTTTGGAAATCGATGGTATCGGTCTGGCATCTTCTACTTATAATGTAGGTGATGCAGGTTTGGATATCGATTCAAACCACAGTACCGGTTTGCATGAAGGTGCAGTAGGTACAACTACATTGATCAGTCAATTGGGTATTCAGGGTTACCTGGGTCCTGAGGATCTGCATATCCAGAACAACGGCAACGGTTTCGGTGCTGATGGTTCGGGTCGCAGTGATGGTGCTGGCGGTGTGGTTGCTGGAACAGGTAATGCGGACTCCAAGATCTATTGGGGTGCTTACTTCCTGATCACAGACCTGGATGTTTACCTTGATATTGCTGGCGTTCAGATTTCTGATATGAAAATCCATAATAAACGTGGTGATCGTACTGGTCTGGATGGCACATCTTCTTTTGACTTTGCACACTCTATCCGTGAAATTTACGCGGTTAAAGATGCGGTCTTGAAGATTGATTCACCAGCAGGTGTTAACGGTTCTCAAAATGTTGCGTCTTATGTAGACGGTATCGCGATCAATACCCGTTTCAAGGGTGATATTGATATCGGTGCACTCACATTTGGAGATACTGGTACATCAATCGGTAAGATCTATATGACCGACGTACAATCAACAACGAACTGGACAATTTCTGCCCACTAAGTTAATTGATTGTTGGAAAAACCCTTATTCGTTAATTCGTTTAAGGGTTTTTTTGTTTAAAAAGGATTTAAAACTCGCTTACTGACTGTTTGTAGGGGGGGCGGCTAAAGGCTAGAAAGTATAGGCTTGCTTCTACATTATGCGCCATAAGTTGCCAGGCAATGTTATTGGGTGTGTTTTTCTTTACGAGTTCGATTTCCGTTTGGGGATTCTAACTAATTCAGAGTCAGAAAAAATACACTGCCAGGTTCTTTTGCGCGCATCAAAAATTGGCCACAAATGACCCAGGCCAAGAGCAAGCCATGAGAGAATAGCCATCAGGTACCGAAACAAGGCTTGTTTCCAGCAAATAGATGTACCATCCAGATTCTGTACGCGAATATGCCAGACCTGCATGCCTAAGGTTTGCCCGTTTTTCGTCCAGAAAAAGCCAAAAAAAACATAAAGCGAAATAAAGAGAACAGATTGAAGTAGCGGATCCTGCATGCTGCTGCCATTGTCGTTCATTGCTTTATAGGTTTCTGTCCCGAGTATGGCATTCGCCAGTATCATGTAAAGCCCGGTGGTGACCATCAACAAGGCAATACATAGAATAAAGTCATAGAGCATGGCGGCAAAATGCCTTAATACGCTTACCGGAGCCAGGTCGTCACGAGATTCAGTAAATTTGATCATAGTATTCAGATGGTTGGTTTAGGTGAACTACAGGGTACGGATAATGGCGAAGAATATCAGAAAAAACGGTTTTTGGCTGTAACGGTTTTTGGTGTGGCTCAAGTTCGGCAAGATAAAGCGTGATAATTACTCATGTGTCTGGAATTGGAGTGAAAAGTGGCGGATGTTTTGTTGTATAAAGGCAATAAAGGCTCTCATTGTGGGGGTAGGGTGTTTGGCGCTTGGATATACCAGGCACCAGCTGCGTTTTAAGGGGAACCCCGGGAGCGGGATGATGTTAAGGCGGCCGAGCTCAAGCTCGGATAATATGCTCAGCTTCGGGACAACTGCGACACCCAGGCCTGCCATGACGGCATGCTTAATTGCATCGTTAGACCCGAATACCATCTTGGAGTGAAGTGTAATTTTCTTTTGTTGGCAAAATGATTCCAAAGCAAGCCTGCTACCGGATCCGGGCTCCCTGATCAGCAGGCTGCTATCAAAAAATTCTTGGAGTGCTACCTTGGGCTTGCTTAGGAGCGGGTGATTTGCGGGGGCAATCGCTACCAGTTCATTATCCAGAAAAGGGATAGATGTGTAGGGTTTGTCTTCAGGAACCAGGCCCATGACCACCAGGTCATCTTTGTTTTCATTTAAGCGCAGAATTGCGTTCGCTCTGTTCATCACCTTTACATTTATCTGGATGTCGGGGTGCAGGCTGAGAAAGGGTCTCAGTAAATAAGGCAGTATGTATTGGGAGGTGTTTACCGCAACAAGCCTTAACTCCCCGGCAATGACGCCTTCCAGTTCTGCCAGGTCATCTTTTAGCTTGATAAATTCGCCCAGGATATTTTCGATGGCGAGATGAACCCGTTCTCCCGCGTCCGTGCAATAAAGTTTGCGCCCGATGTATTCAAATAAAGGCGTTCCGCAGGCTGCTTCCAGTTGTCTGATCTGGCTGCTGACGGCGGGTTGAGTCATGCCCAGGTTTTCACCGGCTTTGCTATAGCTCTGAAGGGTATAAACGGCCTGGAAAACCTGAAGCTGTCGAATACTTAGTCGGTTTATAAAGCTTTTAAAGCGATTTGGCATTGTTCTGATGGCTCTTTTAACTATCTATAAGTAATAGCTTATAGATAGAAGTTAAAATATCAATTTTTCTTTTGCATTATGGCTAACTAAGCTAAGCCTACACCTGCAAATCAGGTATTAGGAGAATGCGAATGCAAGAACAACTAAAAATTAAAAAAGTCATGATTGCGAACCGGGGCGAAATAGCGGTCAGGATTGTACGTGCCTGCGCAGAGATGGGTATTCGTTCGGTCGCTATTTATACCGAGGCTGATCGTTATGGCTTGCATGTCAAGCGCGCGGATGAAGCCTTTTCCTTAGGCGATGACCCCTTGTCGGGTTATCTGGATCCTCACAGGATCGTTAATTTGGCGATCGAAACCGGCTGTGATGCTATTCATCCAGGGTATGGGTTCTTATCTGAAAATACCGGTTTTGCTAAGTTGTGTGAGCAGAAAGGGATTATTTTTATCGGCCCGAAATCAGAGGTCATTCATAAAATGGGTGATAAGACGCAGGCACGAGACAGTATGCGTGCGGCGGGTGTTCCTATTACACCGGGTTCTGATGGCAACCTGGCAGACTTGGATGAAGCGTTAAAGCTTGCGGGCCAAATCGGCTACCCGGTAATGGTTAAAGCGACCTCAGGCGGCGGCGGGCGAGGTATCAGGCGTTGTGATTCACCGGAAGACTTAAAAGCCCAGTATCCGCGCGTGATTTCTGAGGCCACGAAAGCTTTTGGCTCAGCCGAAGTGTTCATGGAAAAATGTATTGTGAATCCGCGTCACATAGAGGTTCAAATTCTGGCCGATACTCACGGTAATGTGATTCATCTGTTCGAAAGGGATTGTTCTATACAGCGTCGAAACCAGAAATTAATTGAGATTGCTCCGAGCCCGCAATTAACGCCTGAACAACGCTTGTATATTGGCAATTTGGCTGTAAAGGCTGCGCAAGCGGTTGGCTATGAAAATGCCGGAACAGTTGAGTTTTTGCTCAGCGGCAATGAAGTGTATTTCATGGAAATGAATACCCGTGTTCAGGTCGAACATACGATTACTGAACAGATTACGGGTGTTGATATTGTGCGCGAACAGCTACGGGTAGCGAGTGGATTACCCTTAAGCTACCGCCAACAGGATATTCAGTTTCGAGGCTATGCGCTGCAATTTCGAATCAATGCCGAAGACCCAAAGAACGACTTTTTACCAAGTTTTGGCAGAATCTCACACTATTATGCGCCTGGTGGCCCGGGTGTGCGTGTAGATACGGCTATTTACACCGGTTATGAAATACCGCCTTACTACGATTCTATGTGTCTTAAATTGGTGGTATGGGCCTTAACCTGGGAAGAAGTTATCGCCAGAGGCAAGCGTGCACTGGATGACATGCGCTTGCACGGCATTAAGACAACAGCCAGTTATTATCAACAAATTTTAAGTCACCCGGATTTCGAAAGGGCGTGTTTTGATACCAGTTTCGTACCGACCCATCCGGAATTATTAAACTATTCAGAAAAACGGCATCCGAGTGAAATAGCACTGGCAATAGCTGCCACAATTGCTGCACATGCCGGTTGGTAACTTTAGGAGAGATCATGATGAGTAAGGTAAAAAAAATAGAAGTCACCGATGTGGTTCTCCGGGATGCCCATCAATCTTTGATTGCTACGCGCTTGCGCACAGAAGACATGCTGCCGATTTGCGAAAAGCTTGACCAGGTTGGCTATTGGTCTCTGGAAGTCTGGGGTGGGGCGACCTTTGATGCGTGTGTAAGGTTCTTAAAAGAAGATCCGTGGGAACGTTTGCGTCAATTACGCCAGGCACTGCCTAATACCCGCTTGCAAATGCTGCTGCGTGGCCAGAACTTGCTGGGCTATCGTCATTATGCGGATGATGTCGTCGAAGCATTTGTTCAGAAGTCAGCAGAAAATGGTATCGATGTGTTTCGTATTTTCGACGCCCTGAATGATGTGCGAAATCTGGAAACCGCCATTAAAGCAGTTAAGAAAGCCGGCAAGCATGCCCAGGGAACAATCTGTTATACCACGAGTCCTGTGCATACCCCGGAGTTGTTTGTGAAGCAAGCGAAAACCATGCAGCAAATGGGTGCGGATTCGATCGTGATTAAAGATATGGCAGGTCTCCTGACTCCCTATGCCAGCTTCGACCTTGTGCAGGCTATCAAGTCATCTGTCGATTTGCCGCTGGTGTTGCATAGCCATTCAACCTCTGGCCTGGCATCGTTATGTCAATTGAAGGCGATTGAGGCGGGAGCCGACCGCATCGACACAGCCATTTCTTCGTTTGCTTCGGGAACCAGCCATCCCGCCACTGAATCTCAGGTGGCCGCGCTCAAAGGTACCCAATACGACACCGGCCTGGATCTGAATTTATTAGGTGAAATTGCTGATTACTTCAGAGAGGTGCGCAAAAAATACCACCAATTTGAAAGTGAATTCACTCGGGAAGATGTTTCAGTACAGATTAATCAGGTGCCTGGCGGCATGATGTCTAACCTGGCAAATCAACTTAAGGAGCAAAATGCGCTGGATAAAATTCGCGATGTTTTTGAGGAAATTCCAAAAGTACGAGAGGATCTTGGCTTTCCTCCCTTGGTCACACCGACATCGCAAATAGTAGGTACGCAGGCGGTTTATAACGTTCTGTCCGGGCAGCGATACAAAACCATCACCAATGAAGTAAAACGTTATCTTCAGGGGGGCTACGGTCAGGCACCTGCGCCTGTTAATCAAGAGTTGATGAAAAAAGCCATAGGCAATGAAACGGTGCATGACGGACGTCCCGCAGATCTGTTAGGTGCAGAACTGGATAAATTACGCACGACGATTGGCGATCTGGCGCTTAATGAAGAAGATGTCCTGACCTACGCCATGTTTCCGGATTTAGTAAAAGATTTTTTACAACAACGCAAGGCAGGCACTTTGGTTCCTGAAC
>JBFHPN010000116.1:0-6654 GCA_041592735.1 Oleiphilaceae bacterium
GGCGGTTTCACCGTCACGGTGGATGGCACGACTTATACGCTCGGTACCGATGCGGCGTTAACAACGTCGGGCGATAGCTGGAGTCTGGATCTGGCGACAGCCGGCCAAACACTGAGCGCGGGCACGTATGCTGTGACAGCCACGGCGACCGATGCCGCGGGCAACAGCACCAGTGATACCAGCACGAATGAAATTACCATCGATACTACGGCCCCCACGGCGCCAAGTATTGACAGTCTGCTTAGCAATGACACTACACCGACCTTAAGTGGTAGCTATGACAGCAGTGATGCGGCCGGTGGTTTCACCGTCACGGTGGATGGCACGACTTATACACTCGGTACCGATGCCGCCTTGACGACCAGTGGCGATAGCTGGAGTCTGGATCTGAAAAATACAGGGCAAATCCTTTCGGAAGGAAACGTGGCAATTATCGTCACCAGTACCGACTTTTCAGGTAATGAGGTCAACGTTGAATATGACTATGTAGTCGATCTATCGCCACCTCAAGCGCCTCAAATTACGTCGATCGTAGCCGGTCCGCAACCGATTATTTCTGGAACTTTTGATTCGGAAGCCACTACTAGTCTCGAAATAAGCATTGATGGTCGGATCTATGTGTTGGGTGTGGATCCGGAGTTCACAGCCTCAGGTGATGAGTGGACACTCGATCTCTCGGCAGGTTCTCAAATATTGCCAAGTGGCGCATACAGCGTATCTGTCGCTGCAACGGATGCAGCAGGTAACAATACAAATGATGAATCAGCGACAGAGATTATCGTGTCCCCACCGCCAAGCATTCCTTCTGAGTCAGGCGAGACTATTGCTGAATCCGATGAGTCTAAGACTAATGAAAATGCGAGTGACAAAGTGACCTCGCCTGGCGGTTCTTCACCTGATCAGGATAGTGACTCTAACGTGATTTCAGCACCCGGAGAAACGGGAAAACCCAGCAGCGGTGGGCTAAATACAACGTTGGAATTTTTAACGGAATCTATTAACAACTACCAGCAGTCCGATTTTTTATACATAGATACACGTATAAATGATTATGTGCTTTCAGATTTAGTGCAAAGTTTTGCACTACCCAAAGATGCATTTGATCATACAAATCCTCAGGAACAGCTCCGCTTCAAAGCAACTTTGGCTGACGGCTCAGCTTTGCCCAGCTATATCGAATTTGACGAAAACTCCGGAGCGTTTAAAGTTGATGTGAGCAGCGCTTTAAATGAAAGCGTGGACACGGTTGCAATCAAGATCATCGCAAGAGATTCAAATGATAATGAGGTGCATCAAGTCTTTCGAATCGTTATAGATAATGAAAAAGCGGAAAAGGAAGAAAACACCAAAAAGAAATCCATCGATGTTTCCCCGGATGAACTAATATTGCCAAATGCCGATGAAACTGAAGAAAGTTCAGCCTCAACACAAAAAGATAGCCGCATTGAAGTTGGATATCATGCCCAGCATGCGTTGCCAAGCTTCGACAATCAGCTTGACAAGATAGGTCATCTAGCGCTTTTGCAACAACGGGTCGACTTACTAAATGATTTAAAACAAATACAGCAACAATGGTCTTGAATATGAACTTGAAGAGCACAGCACCACTAATTCGTTTAGCTAACATGCTAGCAATCGTCACCTTGATCTCTGCCTGTGCAGTGAAGCAGCCAAGGATTACATCCGATGAGGCCTTGGAAATATATAATCAAGACCAGAATCTCCTATCAGAAGGTCAGGAACTTTTAACGAGCCCACTTGACTTACATCAGTCGATGGCCAGAGCGGTCAAATACAATTTAGAGCATCGGGTTCGTTTGATCGAAGAAGCGGCAGCAAACTTGTCGTATGAGCTTGCCAAGAATGATTTGTTACCCAAGCTGTCTGCATCCTACAACCTTACGGACAGAAATAATGTCAATGCCTCTAGCAGTGAATCGGTAATCACTGGTGCACAGTCGTTGGAGCCATCGACGTCGCAGGAAAGCAACCGAAACATAAGCGAATTAAAAATCGCTTGGAATATCCTTGATTTTGGTATCAACTACCACTCGGCAAAACAAGAGCTTGATCGCAGTTACATCGCTGGCGCCTCACGTAAAAAAGTTATGCTGTCACTTTTGCAGCAGGTACGTCACAGTTATTGGAAAGCCAGGGCAATGACCCAGGTTCAGACGCAAATCACGAAGTTAAAAAAGCAGGCTGATATTGCACTAAAGCAGCTTGATAAGGTTGAGGGTGAACAATTAAGACCGCCCATTCAGGTGCTCAATGACAAACGGGCTCTATTAACGCTGCTTCAAAAACTCGACAGTCTCTACAGTCAGTCCAAATCAGCACAAATTGAATTTAGCAAGATTCTGAACCTTCCACCTGGGACCGAATTGCTATTTGCAGACAGCGAAAACGTCGAGCTTCCTGTTGTTTCACGAAATATTGATCAATTTGAAAAGCTCGCGATTCAAAACTCTCCCGATATCTTGAGCCAAATATATAATACGCGCATCGAGCACACGGAGTCTCGGAAAGACATGCTGAGAATGTTACCTGGTATAGAATTCTCTTATGGTAATCACTATGATTCCAATAAATTTCTATTAAATAATGACTGGAGAGAAGCAGCACTGCGGGTGAATTGGAATTTGCTCAATGTCTTTAGTTACAATGAAGTGAAAGAACGCAGCATGACCCGAAACGAGTTAGCCATCGCACGTCGCCAAGCGATCAGTGCGGCGGTTATTACGCAGGTGCACCTTTCTTGGCAAGCCTTCCAGAATACAAATCAATCGTTGGATTATGCGACACGACTCAACAGTATCGATCAACGGATTTCAACCTTGGCCCGACAAGCGAAAGCCAGCCAGGCGAGCAGCGGTGCGCAAAGTCTGCAGCGTGATGTTCAGGCGCTACAATCGCAGATGAGCGCTTTGATCGCGCACGCTGAAGCACAGGGTAGCTATGGCACTCTTTTGACCAGTCTGGGCCTTAATCCGGTTCCGGAAAACTATCAACAATTATCTGTCACGGAGCTGGCAGATACGCTCCGCTCAAATTGGCAGACTGCCGAGCAATGCTTGGAAACGCCCGATGAATGCTAATCTGCACGTTACAAACTTTGGGCTTTTGCCACTATTAGCCTTTTTCGTGCTGGTTATCATATCGGGCGCTGCGTTAGCGAACGAGAGTGACACCCAGTCTAATCCGTTTGTAAACTTTTTACGGGGCCAAATCAGCGCACCGGTTAAAGCCACACTCGCAGCAAGTATGACCGGAAAAGTTACGTTATTTGATGTGCAGGAGGGAAGTGCTGTTAGGGCCAGCTCCAAGCTAATTGAATTTGATTGCTCTTTGCCGAAAGCGCACCATACATTGTTAAGCGCAGAAAAATCGGCCGCAGAAAAAAAGTACCAAGTGAGTCAGCGCTTACATGAGTTTAATAACATTAGTGAGCTGGAAGTCGCACTAGCTGAAGCTGATCGGGACATTGCATTAGCGAGGTTAACGGAAAGTGAATTGGCCCTTTCTCGATGTACAATTAAAGCGCCGTTCGACGGCTTTGTTGTGGCAAAACACGCCTATCAGCATGAGTATGTTAACGAGGGTGATGCGCTGCTAGAGCTAGTCTCTCAATCGGATCTGGAAATTGAAATGTTGGTTCCGGCATCCCATTTTAATGATTATCAGCGCGGCACGGCAGTCACCATGATACTCGATGATTCGAAAAGGCTTATCCGCGCGAACATCACCAGAATCGTGCCGGTCATCGATCCGGTCAGCCAAATGGTTAAGGTATTTGCCGCTCTGCATGAACCTATTAAAGACTTGATACCCGGCATGACCGGAAATATAAGGCTACAAAGTGAATGAGAATAACAGCAGTGCTCATCTAGAGTTGCTTGCAGATTTACTTTTGATCGAAGAGCATGCACGTAGCATTTCAGAGAAGCCCAAACTCGCCAATCTGCTAGTCAATGATACACGGCGCCTGTTTAACTTTCGCACAGCATACTTTGCCCGCCAGGCTTCCCATCGTTGGGAAGTCCAATCTGTGAGTGATGTCTTTGAAATCTCAAATAGCTCGCCCATGATCGTCTGGTTGCAACAGGTGTTCGAAGAACTTGCCAGGACACCGCGAACAATCAGTTCGATAGACAAATCGAAGATATCGACCAAATTGCAAGAAAAATGGGCAGAATACTTTGGTAATGAGGTGTTGTGGGTGCCCTTTAATACGCCTCGAGGCGAGCAGTTAGGCGCTCTTATTCTGGTGCGTGAGAAAGCATGGGCAGAGTATGAAATCAGAATTGTGCAGCGTTGCTATACGGCCTGTGCCCATGCCTACAAAGCACTTGAAACGACCGGTCCTTCGTTAGGTCATGTCCTCAAGACATTCTTCATCAACAGAAAGTTGCGCTTAGCTTTAATGGGTCTTTGTCTTGCCTTATTGTTCCTTCCGATCCGATTGTCGGTATTGACGCCTGCGCAGCTCTTGCCGCAATCTCCGTCGATCATAAGAGCGCCTATCTCTGGTATTGTTAAGCAGGTATTGGTCCAGCCAAACCAGGCAGTCAAAGCGGGTGACCCGCTAGTAGCAATAGACGACAGTGAACTCAAAGCCAAGCAAGCCATCGCGCTGCAAAACCTTGAGGTGGCCAGGAGCGAACTATGGCAGGCTAAGCAGGCTGCAATGACAAATAGAAAGGCATCGGCCCAAGTACAAATCCTCACGGCACGGCACCAACAAAAGAAAGCAGAGTTGGACTACATCAATCAACAGCTTGAAAAAGTAAACATAAAATCCGAGGCGACGGGCATTGTCATCATTAATAGCGTTGGCGAGTGGCTAGGACGACCCGTCAGCATTGGTGAAAAAATTCTGACAATCGCTGACCCAGAAAATAAACAGCTGGAGTTCTGGGTCAGTGCTGCGGATACCATTGCGCTGTCTGAGGCCAAAGAGTTACTGGTTTTTTTTGATGTAATGCCAAATGTACCGGTTGAAGGGCGTGTTAAGTTTATAAATTTTCAACCTGAAATGAGTCCGCAAAATCGACTGGCTTTCCGTGGCATTGGTGAACTGAGCGAGAATGATGCACGTATCGGCTGGCAAGGGACGGCGAAGATTTATGGACAAAAAACAACACTGGGTTATTACTTATTCCGAAGGCCGTATGCTGCGGCACGGCAGTTATTAGGTTTGTAATTTCATGGCAGATCTTTGTCCTCGTATCCGGCAAGATCTCGAGCTACTGTCGCAGGATGACAGTCGATCAGATCTTGGTTGGACGATTTTTGATCCAGTCGCAAATAGATTTTTTCGATTTGGACAGCATGAGATTGAGATCATTCGTGTGATGTTTGGCAGGACTCCGCGACAAGTGAGTAAAGCGCTGGCGCGTGAGGCAAGCCTTAAGGTTACGGAACAGGAGGTCAGCGATCTTGTCGATTTTCTTAGAGCCAATGCGTTGGTGCAAAACGACAAAATGCAAACAGCAATTCGTCTAAGTAAAGACAAAACCAGGCGCGGTTTGCTCGCTTTACTTTTCCTCCGTTTGCCCTTGGTGAATCCTGATCGCTTTATGCACTTTACCCTTCCGTGGGTAAAACCCCTTGCGTCGCCAACGGCGTTTAAACTTTATGGGCTGATGTTAGTCTGCGGCATGTATTTGACGGTCCAGCAGTGGGATGCGTTTACGGCGACTTTTATAGATCTTGTCTCCCTAAAAGGTCTGATTGGATACGTTTGCGCTTTATTCATCGTGAAGATTTTTCATGAGTTGGGTCATGGCTATACAGCGAAAGCCAAGGGGTGTCACGTACCGATCATGGGCGTCACTTTTATAGTGGGTTGGCCGGTGCTCTACACAGACACCACAGACGCTTGGCGACTCACTTCTCGAAGAGATCGCATCCATATAGATGTGGCAGGCGTCAGTGTTGAAATGGTTGTTGCAAGCGTTGCACTTCTTGTCTGGAACCTATTTCCAAGCGGTTTCTGGGGCGGGGTGGCATTTTTACTTGCTACCTCGACCTGGTTAATGAGCCTGCTGGTCAATCTTAATCCACTTATGCGTTTTGATGGCTATTATTTGCTATCAGATTACTGGCAAGAAGAGAATCTGGAACAGAGGTCTTTTAATCTCTGTCGCTGGTACTTGAGAGATCGATTGCTCGGGCTAAAAGTCGAGCCTCCTGAAGCATTTCAACTCAGGTTAGTGCTTTATGCGCTGGCCGTGTGGATTTACCGATTGTTTTTATTTTTGGGCATCTCTTTGATGGTTTATAACCTGCTATTTAAAGCGGCAGGCCTATTGATGATGTCTGCTTGCATCAGCCATTTTATACTGCGCCCTGTTCTGATGGAGTGCCATTATCTGATGAAACACAGAGCCTTGTTCAACTGGAATAGACGCGCCTTACTCACATGCTTATTCGTGATCAGTCTGCTGAGTGTGTTATTCATTCCCTTCTCGACGACGATCAAAGCACCAACTGCATTGAAAATAGAGCATGCAGTTATTTACAGCCCCAGTGAAGGTTATATTGAAAAAGTGAATGCCCGCGAGGGTCAAACACTTAAGCAAGGTCATCTTATAGCTCGAATAGACGAGCCTCATCTTGCGCATCAGATCGAATTGGCAGCGTTCCGCTTAA
>JBFHPN010000117.1:0-6653 GCA_041592735.1 Oleiphilaceae bacterium
AGCGCACCAAACTGGCACACAAACGGAACTTATAAATATACTTAAAACAAAGCATAGACCCTATTTTCATAATCAACCAATTTAAGTGAATATTTTTTTAAGGTTTTTTTATGACAGGTTTCTCGCGAAAAATAGACCTGAAATAGCTAGAAATAAACAGGTCAATTTCTCAAGCATAGCGCTTTAAAGAACGGGCAAAAATGAGCGCTGTTAAACTAATCAATGCGCTGACAAGAAAGGCCATGGTGTAATCATTCGTCATCACCACAAAACCGGAGAGGAAGGCACCAGCAGCACCACCCGCGCCAAAACCAAAACTACTATATAAAGCCTGGGCTCTGCCTTGATGGTACTGCACGAAGTGGGAGTGAACAAACTGAATAGATGCCACATGCATGGCACCAAACGAGAACGCGTGAAGACACTGTAACACAGTAATAGCAAACAAAGAGTCTGCCAAATAGGCTGTGCCGAACCAGCGCAGGCAAGTCAGCACCAATGCAACCTGCATGATGCCTATGATACTGCATCGCTTAAACCAGCGATGCATATAAAGAAATAACACAACCTCTGCAATAACACCCAGCGCCCATAACCAGCCAATTTGAAATTTACTGTAGCCAATATCAGCCAAATAAATACTGAAGTAAGTATAATAAGCACCATGTGACAACTGTAATAAAAAGCAGACTGTAAAAAAGATCAGAATCGCTGGCCGGAAAAACTGCTGTCGGAAACTCAGACGCTCATCAACAGATAAAGCATGCGCTTCTACCTCTTTATAGCGAAATAAAGACACCGCAAAAATAGACACTATCAATAACAAAAGCACCCAGGGAAACAAAGAGATACTCTGTCGCTCAAACAACCAGCCACAAAGCGCGACACTGCAAATAAAACCAACTGACCCCCACAAACGAATCCTGCTATAACGATTTCGTTGCTTTGCCAGGTTATATAAAGTCAGTACTTCTATTTGCGGCAATACCGCATTCCAAAAAAAACTGTACAACACAATTACTAAAGCAATTGACCAAAACGAGTGCGCCCAAAAGAAGCCCAGATAACAAATTAAGGTCATTAACGCACCAGCGCGCACCAAAAAGACGCTCTTATTGTAATAATCTGCCAAGCTTCCCCAAATAATCGGCGCGATCATTTTAGTAAACATCAGCAATGACAATAGTTGTGCTATTTCAAATAGCGAATACCCCTCTTCCTCCAGGTAAAGCCCCAAATACGGCGCCATAGCCCCAAGCAACGCAAAATAGACAAAATAGAGAGAGGATAATTTGGCAACCAGATAATTCAAGAGAAAGCCCCATTAAAGTGCAACAAGCAAAATTTAGCGCCAATATAGTGCAATTTAGGCGTATTTTGGGGGCTTTTGATCAGTTTTCTAAAAAGGGGTATTGAATTCATAAACCGCTTTGTTAAAGTTTGCATCGCTTTAAAATAGTGCAAAAAACCAACAATAAAAACTTACGCCCTAATAGTGTGCGTTTTGTTGCTCTAGGCACCCATAAATTCTTTGATAGGAATGTTTAACATGATCAAGCGTATCTTGCTAGCCTTCGCCCTGCTGGCACCTTCTATTAGCTTTGCCGAAGACAGTCTGAACGGCGCAGACACGGCCTGGATACTTACATCTACGGCACTGGTTTTATTTATGACCATTCCCGGCCTGTCGCTTTTTTATGCAGGCCTGGCCAGAAGCAAAAACGTGCTGTCGATTTTAATGCAGTGCTTTACACTCACTTGCCTGATGTCCATTCTTTGGTTCGTTGCCGGCTACAGCCTGGCCTTTGGTTCAGGCAATAGCATTATTGGCGACCTGAACAACCTGTTTATGGCCAATATCACCAAAGACTCAATGAGCGGAGGCATTCCTGAAATTCTGTTTGCTGCCTTCCAGATGACCTTCGCCGTGATAACACCTGCCCTGATTGTAGGTGCTTTTGCAGAACGAATGAAGTTTTCATCCATGCTGATATTCAGCAGTATTTGGCTGTTTGGCGTTTATGTACCGGTTTGCCATTGGGTCTGGGGCGGTGGCTGGCTCAGCGAACTGGGTACACTGGATTTTGCCGGGGGTATCGTGGTCCATATTACTGCTGGCGTCGCAGCCCTAGTGGCAGCACTAGTTATTGGCAACCGTAAAAACTGGCCTCAAACCGCCATGCCTCCACACAATATGACGATGACCATAACCGGTGCGGGCATGCTCTGGGTTGGCTGGTTCGGCTTTAATGGCGGAAGCGCGCTAGCGGCAGATGCCAATGCAGCCATGGCACTGATCGTCACACACTTAGCAGCCGCCATGGGTGCACTCACCTGGATGGCGCTGGAATGGAAAAAGTTCGGCAAACCTTCTGCATTGGGCATTGTCACCGGCATGGTCGCAGGCTTAGGCACCATCACACCTGCGTCGGGCTTCGTTAGCCCGGCAGCCGCCATCGTTATTGGTTTGGCAGCCGGTTTCATCTGCTTCCAGGCAACCCTGTTTATGAAACAAACCCTGAAAATTGATGATTCTCTGGATGTATTCCCGGTTCACGGCGTCGGCGGCATTCTGGGCTCGCTAATGGTCGGTATTTTCTGTGCAGCAGGACTTGGCGCATTCAGTGGCTACGGCTTTGGCGGAGAGAACACAAGTATAGGGGAACAGCTAGGTGCACAAGCGATCGGCGTCCTATCTGTTATCGCTTATACCGCCATTGTAACCTGGTTGATTTTGAAGCTGGTCGATGCCTTTAACGGGCTCAGAGTCGATGATGATGAAGAAAGTATCGGCCTGGATATATCCATGCACGAAGAAAAGGGCTACGACCTTTAATCAAGACACTCTGATTAACGTAAACCTCAACTGAAAAAACACCAACGGGCAGACAATCCACACATTGTCTGCCCGTTTTTTTTGCCACCTCAAAGACCCATAACAAGCAAAGGGTCACATTTTTTTACAGAGATAAAAACAAAAGGTGAATTTTATTCATGTTTTGTTTAGAATCAATGGCATTCATTATTGGGAGCCATGCTATGTATCCGCTTAACGCTATTTTTTCACACATACTTATTTTCAAGCGTAAAACCATACGCGCCTCAATGCTCATACTCTGCCTGATGCTGGCAGCATGTTCTGCAGATGAAGAACTCGTTCAACTGAACCCCGTCAGCATAAACGAAACACTCAACACAACTTATCAGCAGACTTGCGCAACATGCCACACTAATCCTGCAACCGGCGCACCCCAGGCACACAAGCCCGATCAATGGCGAGATGCTCTAAGTAAAGGGCTCGATGCAGCCCTGGAAAGAACCATCAACGGTTTTGGCGGCATGCCACCAGGCGGACAATGCTTTGAATGCTCACCCGAAGAGTTGCGGATTCTGATTGTTTATATGAGCCAAAGCCCGGATAAGGAACAATAAGCATGATTCATCGACGAACACTACTTAAGTCGCTCATCGGCGCAACCATCGCGACCAGCTTACCCGGCGGATTACTGACAGCACGCCATTCAATGGCTCAGAGCCAAAGCGCGACAAACAAGGTAACGCGCTACCCCTGGAAAAATTGGTCAGGCAACCAGCAATGCTTCCCCGCAGCGCGTCTTGCCCCAAAATCGTTGGATGAGTTAAGCGATATCATTCGTAACAGCAAGGGCACGATTCGGGCGGTTGGTTCCGGGCACTCTTTTTCAGAATTGGTGCCCACTGAAGATACCATTTTATCTGTCCGGCATTTAAATGGACGCATTGCTATCAATGAATCGGATCAAACCGCTAGTTTCTGGGGAGGCACTACCCTGGGTGAAATGGGGCCATTGCTTTTGGAACACAAGCAAGCCCTTCTGAACATGCCAGATGTTGATCACCAAACGCTGGCTGGCGCTATTGCCACCGCAACCCATGGCACTGGCCGGTCTCTGAAAGCGCTATCCGCTTATGTAAAAAGCATGTCTATCATGACAGCCAATGGCGATGAAGTTGAATGCAGCGCACAACGCAACAGCGCGCTATTTGATGCGGCCCGGGTTAATCTGGGGGCACTGGGCATTGTGACGCAAATCACCATGCAGAATCGTTCGGCCTATCACTTACAGCGCGAGTCAAGCTGGCTGCCCATCGAGGATACCTTAGCTAATGCCGAGAACTTATCGCAGACCAACAGGCACTTTGAATTTTTCTATTTTCCGTTTACCGGCATGAGCCTGATCGACACCCTGAACATCACAGAACAGGCCATCTATCAAGGTGAAGAAATTGATGGTAACAGCGGCATCATGGATCTCAAGCTAAGTCGTGACTTGCTATCGTGGTCCCCAAAGTTGCGTCAGCTGATTGTCGGCAGTTTTTTAAAACATCAGGCAAATAGCAGTCGAATCGATCATTCCTATGCCATCTACGCCAATGATCGCAATGTGCGCTTTAATGAAATGGAATACCATCTGCCGGTTGAGCTTGGGCTGACGGCACTTAAAGAAATTATTGCGACCCTGGAAAAAAATTTCCCCGAGGTGTTTTTCCCGATCGAGTGCCGTTATATTAAGGCAGACGATGCCTGGCTAAGCCCATTTTATCAACGCGACTCTTTTTCGATTGCTGTACACCGCTATTTTGAAGAAGACTTTAGTGCCTTTTTCGCGGCCATCGAACCCATTATGCAGAAGTACCAAGGCAGACCACATTGGGGTAAGCTCAACCATTTCAACACGCAACAATGCCAGGCTACTTATCCCAAATGGCAGGAATTTCGAGAGCTCAGAGCTACTTATGACCCCCAGGGGAAGTTTTTGAATCCCTATTTACAACGCTTATTTCTAGGTTAAAGAGGATTCAAGATGCCGATAAGCAGACGCAATCTCATCAAAGGCGGCCTAGTCTTGGGTACCCTGGGTGGTATCAGCTGGTTAAAACCATCGGATGTGGGCACCAATCATTCGACTTATTTTCAGAGCCTTTCCCGGGCCTTACATCAAGCCAGTATCACACGCCCTACCCTCATTATCGACAAGCAACGTTTACTGGATAATATGACCACGCTTAAGCAGCATATCGGCCAACAGTACGCCTACCGGATTGTGGTTAAATCGCTACCCTCTTTAGCACTGTTAGCGCTGATTGCCAAAGAGACCGATACCCGACGTTTTATGCTTTTTGATGAGCGGTTTGTAACCCTGCTATTGCAGCACCACCCCGATAGTGATGTTCTGCTAGGCAAACCGTTTCCTGCGGCAAGCGCAGACAAACTACTAGCTGACCCTACAGTCCCCGCAAACAAAATACGCTGGTTAGTTGACAGCATGGAACGCCTTCATGATTACCGCAACATAGCCACCAAACACCAGCAAACACTGCAAATAAATCTGGAAATAGATATCGGTCTGCATCGCGGAGGTTTTCAGACTCAGGAAAAGCTGATCGAGGCCCTGCAAGTCATCAAACAAACGCCTCTACTAAATTTCGATGGCTTCATGGGGTACGAACCTCATGTGGTAAAATTGCCTGGCAGCCCGCAAAAACATCTGGATAAAGCCCTGCACACCTATCAGCAACATATTGAAACCGCGAGAAGTATCTTAGGGGAAAAATTCCCAAAAGCACCCGTGATGAACACGGCTGGCAGTACCACTTACCAGCTCCACACCCAATTAAATCAATCTCCTTGCAATGAATTATCTGCCGGTTCTTGCCTGATAAAACCCACCGATTTCGATCTGCCTAGTCTTGCCGACCATAACCCTGCCTGTTTTATTGCCAGCCCGGTATTAAAAGTCTTACCAAAAACACAGATACCGGGAGTGCCTGGTTTAGGGGACGTCATGGCCTGGTGGAATCCGAACCGTCAGCAAAGTCTGTTTACTTACGGCGGCAATTGGAAAGCACTTCCGGTTTCTCCAGAAGGTTTAAGTTATAACGCGCTCTATGGTCGATCCAGCAATCAGGAAATGCTCAATGCATCCACCTCTATCAAGCTGCAAAGAGATGACTGGGTTTTTCTGAGACCGACGCAAAGTGAAAGCGTTTTACTGCAGTTTGGCGCCATAGCGGTCTATGAAAATGAACAAATCATCGACTACTGGCCAGTGCTCGGCTGAACTCAAGCCAGCGTCATCTCATCGAGACCAATTAACGGGCAATCCATCACACAGGCAATGGCCGTAATCACATAACGCTCCTGATCCGTAATTTGACCATCAAATTGAACAGCAGCAAGACAACCTTTTAATAAACGCGGCTTAAGCAAAGGTACAGCCAGCCCCAGGGCATGCACAGCCTGAGAAAAGAGCTTGCCTTCACAACGAGACACATCCAGCAGCTTAAGCCCTTTGATTCCGGCCACATCACACGCACGCAAAAAAGCCAGCATTTTATCCTGTGCATCTATATCTTCAGCATCCTGATCTTCGAAACCATAATGCACTACCCGGGATAACACGATCTCATAGTGCCTTGCCAGGGAATCGAGCGTTTTATAGCGCGGTGCTAAGGGCCTGCTTAAAGAGAAATGCCCGTCCAGATTCTGTTTGATCAGCTGTACAAGCAGCCAATCAAAAATCTGCACCTGACCATCAACCTGAATCAGTTTGATAAGCACGGCCAACTGTCTTTTATATTGCTTAAGAGACATTAATTTCAAACTAGGCAAG
>JBFHPN010000118.1:0-6643 GCA_041592735.1 Oleiphilaceae bacterium
AGATACCTTGACCAGTTCAGAAGAAACGTTGATCAAACTAAGCCCCACCAGATTGCGCGCACGACACTCCGAGCAGGCGCAATAACGGCGCAGCTCACTACCCGAAATGGTCGAGCTTTGGCCGTTTTTCCAGGTCACGGTGAGGCAGGCCTCTCCTTTTTTAAAATCGATCTGCTTTGGGGGGACCACTGTGTTCATCATCATCTGTTCTCTTGGCAAAGCATCATTAGGTGTCAGCAACTTAGCGACAGGCTTAATCGGCCTGACGCTGCACAAACAAGCGCATCAGGAAAGAATCAGGCCATCACGTTTTCCGGGCATATCTGCCCAGTCTTCAGCATCCGCTAAGGGCTCTTTACTCTCACTGATAACTGGCCAGGTCTTGGCCAATTCGGCATTGAGTTCGATGTACTCGCGCATGTTGTCGGGCAACTCACCTTCTTCATAAATTGCATCGACAGGGCACTCCGGAACACAAAGCGCACAATCAATACAAACCTCGGGATCGATCACGATAAAGTTAGGACCTTCGTGAAAACAATCCACTGGGCATACGTCAACACAATCGGTAAATTTGCACTTTATGCACTGCTCTGTTACCACAAATGTCATAACTTATTCTCCTGATGCACTGTTGTTGGCGTCGATCTGCTCTTTCGCCCAACGTGCTAATTTTCGAACATCCGGATCATTATCATTGAGCGCCATCTCAACCAGAGGCAGCCCGTCTGTATGTGCAATTTCGCCCAAGGCAGCGACAGCAGCCTTTCGTAAATTACTGATCGGGTTTTCAAGGCAAGCACCCAGCGCCGTAATGGCCTTGGTCGATCCAATTTTACCCAGCGCTTCTGCAGCTTTTTCCTGCACCTGCCACATCGAATCTGTGGTTGCGGTAATCAGGCTGGCGATCGCGCTCTCGACATTCAAACGACCCAGGCCTTTGGCTGCCTCAACTCGAACCTGCCAATGCTCATCGGATAAGCCCCGGATCAAGGCCTTGGCGACCTGCTCACTATCAGCATATACCAGAGCGCCTATAGCAGTACGGCGGACCTCTGCTTCACTATCGTTGGCGGCAATTGAAATTAACTGAGGTAAATTATCGGCTTCTTGCAAATAACCTAACACACTGACAGCTTCGCGCCTCACGCCCGCATCGGCATGCGTCAACAAGCGCAAGGCATGCGGGCGAGAATCTTTAATGCGTAACTGTTTTAAAGAGCGCAGAATAGATGCCAGGACAAAGGGATCATCCTCTTTCAAGGCCTCAATCAACGCAGGCGCGGCGTTACTGTCTTTAAGGTCGGCGAGTGCATTGGCCGCCGCATTGCGGACATTTTGATCCTCGGAAGTCAGTGACTCTACCAAGGCATCCATCATATCCCGTGGCTCGAATTCATCGATAACCTTGGCGGCTTCCATACGCACAGATTCGTCTTTATCGCTCAAGGCCTTGATTAATAACTCAACGGCTTCAGTTTCCGGGCTATCCACCAAATCAAGTACAGCAACACGGCGAATACCAGGATCAGCATCCTCTAAACGACTCGCGATAGAGGCTAACAAGGGATCAGAAAAATGTGTCATAAAAACCTCAACGCAATAAATAAGGGATGTTTACCGTCACGGCATCTGTCGGACAATCGGCTTCACACGGCATGCAATACCAACATTCATCGTACTTCATATAGGCCTTCCCACTGTCCTCATTAATCCAGAGCACGTCTAGAGGGCAGACATCAATACAAGTCCGGCATCCTTTATCGGCAATACACTTTTCGTCATCAACGACCACGGGAACCATGGTTATTTGCGATGCTATTGGCATAGTCACTACTCCTAAAATTTAATTAAACGGCTTGTACACGCAGTTGGTTATATGCATTTTTCTCGTGCTCATCCAACTCGACGACATAAGGGTCTACCGGGCGGGTTTTGCAGACCATCTGATCATTTTGGTCTTTGTATAACTGGACATGGCAGAACCATTGATCGTTATCCGTTTTTGGGAAGTCGACATAGTTGTGATACAAGCCCCAACGACTTTCAGTACGATACATAGAGGCCACTGCAGCCATTTGTGCGCAGTCCAGCACATGCTGTGCTTCATTGGCGCGAAGTAACTCATGCGGATCACGTGCATAAAGATATTGAATATCGTCTTTCATCGCTTCTAAACGTGCCAGACCAATGTCCATTTTTTTGGTTACTTTGGGTGGCTGCAAATAATCATTGACCAACCGTCTAACCTTGTATTCAAACTGACTTGGCGGAATACCATCTGAGCGTTTCATAGGCGCTAAAATACGTTCCCGTTCAGCCAAGATAAATGCTTCATCCAGTTCTGGCAGGTCCCGGTTTTTGGCAAATTCAGTGGCGTTTTCACCACAAATCTGACCATACACAAACGCGCCCAACATATAGCTGTGAGGAATCGAGGCCATATCACCGGCACCATATAAACCGGGCACCGTGGTTTCACCTTTTTCATTAATCCAGACACCTGAAGCAGAATGCCCCGCACAGAAACCGATTTCTGAAATATGCATTTCCACCATCTTGGTTCGGTAGTCGGTTCCACGACCATCATGAAAACGGCCGCGGCTAGGGCGTTCATTGGTATGCAATACGTGCTCGATTTCCTGAATAGTTTCTTCCGCAAGGTGATCCAGTTTTAAGAATACCGGGCCATTCCCCCCCTGAAGCTCGTTGTAGAATTCCATCATCATCTGACCACTCCAGTAATCACATTCGATGAAACGATCACCTTTGGCATTTGCGGTATAGCCACCCAATGGGCCGGTTACATAGGCACAAGCCGGGCCGTTATAGTCTTTAAGCAAGGGGTTAATCTGGTAACATTCCAAGCCCGTCAATTCGGCACCTACGTGATAAGCCATCGAATGGCCATCGCCACAATTAGATGGGTTCTCATAAGTGCCAAAGAGGTAACCAGAGGCGGGTAAGCCAATTCTTCCTGCCGCACCGGTACACATCACAACCGCTTTAGCGCGAATCACAATAATATCGGCATCGCGGGTGCCCAGAGCAATACAACCTGAAACCACCCCGTCTTTATCTTTTAACAGTCGTATCGCCTGATAACGGTTCTCTACGATGACACGATGACGCCGTAAGCGACGGTAAAGAATCTTCTTGATATTGTGTCCTTCAGGCATGGGTAAGACATAGGTGCCCAGGTGGTGCACCTTTTTCATATCATATTCACCGGTTTCATCTTTCTGGAAATAAACGCCCCACTTATCCAGCTTTTGAATCATATCAAAGGAGCCTTGAGCGTAGGCCATCACACCCTTTTGAAGGACAATGCCATCATTTGCGATCGTAATTTCCTTAACATAATCTTCAGGCTCTGAATGACCCGGTACCACCGCATTATTCAGACCATCCATGCCCATACTGATGGCACCTGAGCGTTTCACGTTGGCTTTTTCAAGCAACATGACGACCGCATTCGGGTTTTGCTCTTTGGCCGTCACCGCAGCCATCGGGCCGGCTGTGCCTCCGCCAATGATGAGTACATCTACGTCTGTCACTTTAATATCGTCTGGAAGTGTCATGTTTAATCCCCTTTGTGTCTGGACCAGGTTAATATCTTTAGCGTTCAATTTTGAAACTGTACTTATAGGAATCCCCGCGTATGGCGAGATATTCATAATCTATCGGTCGTCCGTTCTGATCTCGAGTCAAGCGCTCCACCCACATCAACGGGCTCCCTATTTCAAGCCCGAGTTGATGCGCAACTTCCTCATCTGCCGGCCTTGCTTCCAAACTGATTTCAGCTTCACCTAATCTCAGGTTCTGCTGCCGCTCGATCATTGGAAAAATATCTCTTGTCAGGTCTTCACCAAACAATCCCGCCCCGATATCGACGGGTAAAAAGGAACGATCCAAAGACACGGCTTCATTGTTCAGATAGCGAATACGTACCACCTCTACAACTTTGTCTTTATCCGCCAATTGAAGTTTTTTCTGCACTTCACGATCGGCTACACGCTCTCGAATGCTCACCAGCCTTGCGGAGGTTTTATAACCCTTTGGACTCATCGCCTCATCAAAACCCTGAAGTTGCTGAACGTCCTGCGTGGCTTTGGGTTTATTGGCAAAAGTACCTTTACCTTGGGAGGTAAATACCAGCCCTTCACTATTCAGATCTTTCAAGGCCTGTCGAACCGTTA
Organism: Oleiphilaceae bacterium; assembly: GCA_041592735.1. GTDB lineage: Bacteria > Pseudomonadota > Gammaproteobacteria > Pseudomonadales > Oleiphilaceae > PZPK01. The sequence continues at coordinate 4,200 of JBFHPN010000118.1, forward strand.
TGCGACTGACACCGAAGGTATTCATCAATTCGCTTTCTGAAGGCAAGCGCTCATAGGGCGCATATTCACCAGAAAGTATCTTCTTTTTTAATGCCCATTTGATTTGTAAGTACAAGGGCTCATGAGATCTTGCATCAGGGGTTGAAGCACCAACTTGCAAACTATTCATTGACATAACTCCAGTTTTTTCACTCAACCCATCCTATCATGTTATGACTTGTTATAACAAGCTATATCAACCAATAATTTAAATATATTTATCCATATAAATCAGTAGGTTATATATAGATCTGCAATACAAGCCACTTAGCGCTTCCGCTCCAATTTCAGATTACTTAAGTAGAACGACAGCGCTTCAATTTCTTTATCCGTCAGGGTCTGTAAATGCTCTTTTGATAAGGTTTGAGGCTTATCTGGTAAAGAGGATGCCAACGGACAATCGGCCTCACGTTCGCCCGAGTAGAAATCTTTTATTTGCTTTTTCAGGTAAAGCGCGTGCTGTCCATCTATCCAGGGCGCCGTTGACGCTGCATTGGTATGGCATTGGGCGCAGGCCTGAATGGCTTCACGCCCACTGTTAAATAGGACATGCCCCTGACTTAAATGTTGACGATCCTGTTCACTTAAGTCCTGAACCGGAACCTCTATGCTGGTATCTTGAGGCAAGGTAGAAAAGTAGGCAGCAATACCAGGAATTTCCTCTGCACTGACTTCTCCAACAATCGACTGCATTTGTCCGCCATCGTTTTGTCTTTTACCTGCCCTGAAAGCATGCACCTGCTGCTCAATATAAGCAGCCTTCTGACCAGCCAGCTTGGGAAACTTAGCCATACGGCTTATGCCATTAGCGTTGTGACACATGGCACAGACTTCCCATGCTTGCATCCCCGTCTTATCCACCATATCCGAGTACGCGATAGAACTAAAAACCACCGAAAATAGCACCAGTAATGAACTGCAAAAATTTGACCTTATAGACGCTAATACAGACATATCATGGCCTCGTGACAGACATCTTAAATGTCATGGTTTGTCCGTCTTTCATTTCAAAAGTGATCGTTGTCAGATCACCAGCTTTGCGTTCTACCAAGGGATTAAATAGCATCAGATGCATGCCGCCCGGAACCAGCGAGACCTGCTTTCCTGCCGGAATTATCAGCGGACAGACCTCTTCCATTTGATGCATGCCATCAACCTGAACAGATCTGTGAATAGACACCGATTTATACTCAGGGCTGGATACATCCACGATATACACATCGTCATTGCTAAGATTCTGAATGCTTAAATAGCCCGCACTCATTGGCATCGTTTTAGGTCTTTCAGGCTGATAAGCATCCTGAATTTGCAAGACATCCTGTTTGCCTTCAGCTTCATTCTGCCCTGATAAAGGGTTTGAATGTGCGCTTACCGCAAACATCAGCATCATCAACCCGAAAACATGTCGCGGTTTTTTCTCTCTCGGGTAAATCACTTGCTAGCCTCACGAATCAAGATCATCAATTCAAATGCGGTATTGGCTCGGCCAAACGGCGGGTTAATTTTTGCAACCATTTCCGCTTGCGGATTGACCACAGCGATGGCTGCGGTATGCACTACGTTATAGGTATTATCAGCTTTCTTTCTTTCATAGCGGTAAAAGCCATCCAAACTGCCAACCAGGCGGTCCAGCTCTTTTATGTCGCCTGTCAGACCAATATTTTTTGGATGAAAATACGCTAAATATTCACCTAAAACGGCCTTGTCTCTCGCAGGATCAACGGCAACAAAAATAATGTTCGGTATCTTCTCTGGCGTAAAATGCGAGCCCAATTCTGCTCTGACCCCCTCTAACTGAGACATCGTCATGGGGCAAATATCAGGGCAAGACGTAAAACCAAGAAATATCAGCGACCAGCTCCCCAATAGGGCATCTCTGGTAAACGATTGGCCCGCCTGATCAAGCAATTGAAACTCATCGAGTAACACCGGTTTATCCAGCCGTTCAAGCATTTCAGATTTGGCATAGGCTTGACTCAAACAAAGCTGCATGCACATCACTAAAAAAGAACTAATCGCCACTCGTCTCATCTCAATGATCTCCTGGCCCTTCAAAAGCTTTAAGACTTTCTTTGCGGATATAGGACAAACATTCACGCTTCAACTCGACAAAGGCTTCTGAAGTACCTATCTCAGGATTCCGTGGTCTTTCTAATTGAACATTTAAATCAGCAATAATAGAGCCGGGGCTCGCACTCATTATTAAGATACGATCGGCAAGAAAGATCGCCTCATCAACATCATGTGTAATAAAGAGCACGGTGGTTCCGAATTCTGACCAGATGCTGAGAAGATTCTCCTGCATAATTAAACGGGTCTGTGCGTCCAGAGCGCCAAAGGGTTCATCCATCAACAATACGCTCGGATAATTAGCGAGGGCGCGCGCAATACCCACCCGCTGCTGC
>JBFHPN010000119.1:0-6606 GCA_041592735.1 Oleiphilaceae bacterium
CATACAGCACAGAACGATCTCAAAGCCATCGACGGGGTGAAAAATATTATTGCTGTGGCATCGGGCAAAGGCGGCGTCGGAAAAAGTACCACCTCGGTGAATCTGGCCCTGGCATTAGCACAGGAAGGTGCCCGCGTAGGCATTGTAGATGCCGACATTTATGGCCCCAGCATGGGCATGATGCTGGGCATACCAGAGGGCCAGCGGCCGGAAACAGCCGATGGCAAATGGTTTATTCCGATCCCCGCACATGGCATTGAAGCGAATTCCATGGCCTTTCTGGTGGATAACAATACGCCCATGGTATGGCGAGGCCCAAAGGTCAGTGGCGCTTTATTGCAACTGGTCACGCAGACCAAATGGCGTAATCTGGATTACCTGATTGTCGATATGCCACCTGGCACCGGCGACATTCAATTGACCTTAGCACAACGTATACCGGTGACAGCGGCCATTATTGTCACTACCCCACAGGATATTGCGCTGCTGGATTGCAAAAAAGGCATCGAAATGTTCAGCAAAGTCGATATCGATGTACTGGGTGTGATTGAAAATATGAGCGTGCATATCTGCAGCCAATGCGGTCATCATGAATCCCTGTTCGGAGAAGGCGGTGGCCAACGTATCGCTGAAGCTTATAACACAGCCTTATTGGGTGAGATGCCTCTGCACAAGACCATCCGAGAACAAACCGATGCCGGTACCCCGACAGTGATTGCAGAACCGGATTGCGAGGTCACACTGGTGTATCGGGATATTGCGCGCAAGGTATCTGCGCTTATTTCCCAAAAGCCGATTGATCAACGCTTTGCCTTTCCCCATATCGCCGTTAATCATTTATAACCCGCTCTCCAAACAAACGCAGAACAACAGAGACACAATATGTCCACCGAAAATTATTCACCCACCTTACTGCAATTTTTAAAAGCACCGGCCAAAGCGGTTAATCAGACGATTTACACGGCAGCTCAGCAACGCCAGCAACAGCTGACCAAGCCACCCGGTTCCTTAGGACAACTGGAAACGCTCGCTATCAGGCTTGCCAGCCTGCAAGCCACGCATGCGCCCAAAATCCAGAAACTGGCCATTCGCATTTTTGCGGCTGATCATGGTGTCGTCGAAGAAGGCGTCTCCGCGTTCCCGCAAAGCGTCACAGGTGAGATGATCAAGAATTTTGCCTCTGGTGGCGCTGCCATCTGTGTGCTCGCTAACTTTCTGGCTGCCGACTTTGGGGTTATCAACCTTGGAACAGTGACCCCGCTGCCGGCACTAGAACATGTAACTGATCGACGCATACGGGCCGGTACGCATAATTTTACCCAAGCACCTGCCATGAGCGAGGCGGAACTTGAACAGGCATTGCTGGCCGGACGCCAAACAGTGCTAGCGGCAAAAGAAAGTCAGGTCGATTTATATATTGGTGGCGAAATGGGAATAGGCAACACCACCTCCGCATCTGCCCTGGCCTGCGCACTGATGCAACAGAATCCTGACGCGTTAGTCGGCCGGGGTACGGGCGTGGATGATGCCGGTATACAGCGCAAAATAAGCGCCGTGACGCGTGCACTTGCACTGCATCAAGATGCGCTCTCTTCACCCCTGGCCTGCCTGCAAACCCTGGGCGGGCTTGAAATTGCTGCCTTGGTAGGCGCAATAGTAGCCTGTGCTCAAGAGGGTATACCGGTGATGATTGATGGATTTATCGCCTCTGCAGCTGCCTTGGTGGCTCTGGCTATTAACCCTGCCATTAAACCTTGGCTGATTTTTTCTCACTGTTCCGCAGAAGCCGGCCATGCGGCAATGCTGGAATACCTGCAAGCCGAACCCTTATTGCGTTTAAATATGCGCCTGGGAGAGGCAAGTGGTGCAGCGATTGCTGTGCCTTTACTGCAAATGGCTTGTGAATTACATAGCAACATGGCGACCTTTGAACAAGCAGGAGTCAGCCATTAACGCGCACTATTCGGGCGGCCTTTCGCGCGCACAACTCAAGGAACAGTTCCGGGCCTTTCTCTGTGCCCTGGAGTTTTTGAGCACGATACCTATCGCTAAGCACGCCGAACCTTCCACCCGATTACTGGGTCAAGCCGTTGCCTGGTACCCGGTGGTCGGTTTGCTTATCGGACTGTTACTGGGTCTGGTTGGCTGGATGTCTGTTGCGCTGTTCACTCCCTGGATCAGCGCAGCTTTAGTGCTGACATGTTGGGTTCTGCTGACCGGCGCCTTGCATCTGGATGGTCTGGCAGATTCTTCTGATGCCTGGATGGGGGGCTTAGGTTCGCGCACCCGAACCCTGAGCATAATGAAAGATCCTAACTCCGGGCCGATTGCTATTTGTACACTCATTTTGGTGCTGCTACTTAAACTAACCAGCCTGCATGCCCTGGTTGCTGCGCATCAGTATTGGGCATTCATCTGGGCACTCGTGTTTGCTCGCTGCTATGCCGTTTTATTATTGATGCATACACCCTATGTCAGAGAAAAAGGCTTCGGCAGTGCTCCCAAGGAGCATTTGTCAGAAACGGCCTGCTATCTGCTGATCTCAGTAGTCAGTCTGACAGCTCTGCTCGCCTTATCGTGGAAGGCACTTCCGGTTATGCTTATCGGCCTTGCCAGCGCTTATGGTTTGCGCCAACTGATGCTAAAACGCCTTAAAGGTTGCACTGGCGACACCATTGGCGCGCTGATTGAGTTAACCGAGGTCGTTTTACTCTTGGCTATCGCTGCTGTTTTTAGCTAAGTGATGCCACCCGGCCCGCATTAACTATGTATCACCGTATACTGCACGCACAAGGTTTATGCTGTTCAGCAAGTCAAATTTACTAACAGTCAAACATACTATGCGCTTACGCGCTTGCACTATGCCCAGTTGGCTAATTGGGTGAATTGCTGCAAGGTCAGATTTTCCGGTCTCAGGCCAGGATCAATCGCCAGGGCTGCAAAGGCCTCTTCAGACACCACCCCGGACAATGCGTTTCTGAGGGTTTTACGTCGCTTGGTAAACGCCACTCGTACTATCATCTGCAACCTCTCCATATCCGCTACCGGAAAAGGTAATTGCTTATGCGGTATTAAGCGTACAATCGCGGATTCTACTTTTGGTGCCGGATCAAAGGCCTCTGGCCCCACTAAAAACAAGGGCTGCACTTTACAGTAATACTGCGTCATAATCCCCAGGCGACCATAGGCCGAGCTTCCCGGCACGGCAGCCATGCGATCGACCACTTCCTTTTGAAGCATGAAGTGCATATCTTTAAGATGTTGAATACTTTCCAGAAGATGAAATATCAGTGGCGTGGAAATATTGTAAGGCAGATTACCTACAATTCGAATCGGCTGCCCGTCTTCAGCCAGCCTGTCAAAATTGAATTTCAAGGCATCAGATTCATGGATAATAAAATCAGGATAGTTAAAAAACTTGGTACGCAGTATCGGTATTAAGTCGCGATCCAATTCAACCACGTCCAGTTTGCCACCATTTGCCTCTAACAAGGGCTCGGTCAACGCGCCAAGACCCGGGCCGATTTCTACTATTCTGTCTCCGGGACGCGGGTTAATGCCACTGATAATGCGATCAATGACATTCTGATCGTGCAGAAAATTTTGCCCGAAACGTTTACGCGCCTGATGTCCGGGTTTTTTAGTTGGCTTGGCCATATCTGATGCTCAAAAAAAATTGTCATAAATTCCACGCTATTCATCCATTAGACGAGCGCGGATAGTTGATGTGTTAAATGCTCTTATTCCTGAGCAGCCCTGGCCATGTCATAAGCCAGACTAATAGCGGTTTTAAAACTACCACTATCGGCGATCCCCTTGCCGGCCAGATCCAGTGCCGTGCCATGATCAACAGAGGTACGAATTATTGGCAAGCCAAGGGTAATGTTGACCGATTCACCAAAACCATCAAATTTTAGCACTGGCAAACCTTGATCATGATACATCGCCAGCACCGCATCAGCATCGGCCAGATACTTCTGATTAAATAAGGTATCCGCCGGTAACGGGCCGATAAGCTGCGCATTCATCTCACTAAATTCAGCCATCACCGGGCTGATAATATCAATCTCTTCACGCCCCATATGCCCGCTTTCCCCCGCATGCGGGTTCAACCCGGCGACCAGAATACGCGGACACGCAAGCCCGAACTTCTGCTGAAGGTCCGTAATGAGTATGCGGATAATGGCTCGTAAACTTTCGTGGGTAATAGCCTCGGGAACGTCTTTGAGGGGTAAATGTGTTGTCGCCAGCGCCACACGCATACGCGGGCTGGCCAGCATCATAACGACTTTTTCCACAGCACAGCGTTTCTGTAGATGCTCTGTATGGCCACTAAAAGGAATGCCCGCCTGATTGATGACACCCTTGTGCAAGGGCCCGGTCACCAGCCCCGAAAAGCGGCCCTCAAGACAACCATCAATCGCCAGATCAAGGCACTTGAGGACATAGGCAGCATTGCCAACGTTCAATTGCCCGGCATGGCAGGCTTCTGCCAAAGGGACATCCTGAACCACTAATGACCCCGGTTTAAGCTTTGCCAATGCCTCCGCATCGCTATCTTCGCGATAAGGCAGCAGTGTTAGCTCAACACCCAGCAAGGCAGCCCGTGCCTTAAGTAAATCGGCACTCGCAATACACACCACAGGCGCGGAAAACCCTTGCAGCGCGAGCGTTATCAGAAGGTCCGGCCCAATTCCGGCGGGCTCTCCGGCTGAAATAACCAGGGGCTTAATATGGGCAGCATGCTCGAACACAATCACTTACTCTTGTTTGGTTTGATGAGCCGGGTCTTTTATTTCTATGAACGCTTCGTCTTTGATTTCGAGCAACCACAACGCCAATTCTTCTTCATACTTACGACGATGCAGTATTTGCTGGGCCTGATTGGTCTGAATCAGTTCACCCATATCCTGCTTGCGACGATCCATCACCTGCAGAATATGCCATCCAAAGGTTGAACGGAACGGTTCACTTAATTGGCCTGTTTTTGTTTGATCCATGGTTTGCTCGAAGGCGGGAACCATTTGACCGGGCGATACCCAATCCAGACTGCCACCATCTATGGCAGAAACCGGATCATCCGAATTGGCTTTTGCCAGTTCTGCAAAATCATCACCCGAGGTAATTCGCTCGTAGAGCTTATCGATGATTGCTTTGGCTTCTTCTTCTGTACGAATGGCGCTGGGCGCGATCAAAATGTGTCGAACCTGAGTCTGATCAATTAACTGCTGTTGACCACCCCGCTTATCGAGCACACTCAGAATATGAAAACCACTGCCGGTACGAATAGGCCGTGAGGGCTCATTTACAGCCAGTGCAGGGATAATATCCTGCGCAATTGTCGGTAGCTCTGCCTCTTTTCGCCAGCCTAAAATACCACCATCCAAAGCTTGCCGGCCATCGGATTTAGCGATCGCCACCTTGCTAAAATCTTCACCGGCTTTAAGTTCCTGAATAACCGCTTCCGCTCGCTTTTCCGCTTGCGCGATTTCATCATCACTGGCGCTCTCGCTTAAAGCGATCAGGATATGCCCGATATAATATTCCGCACCGGTGCGCGTGCGCCCTTCTTTTGAGGCCAGGAAGTTTTTAACTTCCTGTTCAGTCACTCTGACCCGACGATCAACCTCGCGCTTTTGCAGACGGGTGATGATCATTTCACGGCGTATCTGCTCGCGAGCAGTGGCATAACTATCACCTTCAAGCGCTAGCTGAGCCTCGAATTGCGCCAGCGTCATTTGGTTACTGCGGGCAATATTCTCCAATGTTTCTGTCAGTTGTTCATCAGGCACACGAATACCCGCACGATTCGCTAACTGCAGCTGAATGCTCTCGAGTATCAGCTGATCCAGCACCCTTTTTTCGACGACATCATCCGCGGGCAGCGGCGTTCCCTGACGCATAAAACGCCTTTTAATGGCACCGACACGCTCATTTAATTCAGACAACATAATGATGTCATCATCAGCGATAGCGGCAATTTTATCCAATAAGCGAGGTTTTTTTGCAGCATCTGAACGATCATCGGCACTTGATGCACTCATGGTAACGACCATCAGGCACATCACCACGATCCATTGACGCAGAGAAATAAATTTAAGAGTAGGGAAAATTATTGAAGTCATTCGCAACCTAATTGTTAACTTAGTTAAAGCGGGTTTCACGTGCCTCGTAACCCGGAATGTGCTGATCCATGCGTTTGGCACTCTGGCCAAAGCCACCTACGCCACTCAGTTGAAAACGGAATAAGACGCCGTTCAGGATTTCACTCTTACTGTTCAAATAAGATTGTGCTAGAAACTGAACACGCCAGCAGCAACTTCCGTATTCTACCCCAGCCAGCGTGCCGATCGTACGATTGTTATCCAAATCGTAACGCCAGCGGCCAATTAAACTTAATTCTTTATAAAGCGGCGTAATAAAGGAACTGTCGGTCTGTTCGAGCTCGTCACGAATATAACGGTGACTGAAATTCATTACATAACGATAATCCTTGGAATGAAATTGCAGCCTGCTGTTTCCTTCCTGGGTTTGTTGCTCATCTGTGTCCCACAGACCGGACAAGGCGATTTCCAGCCCCGTCAGTGGCCGCAACATCAATTCCGA
>JBFHPN010000120.1:0-6599 GCA_041592735.1 Oleiphilaceae bacterium
TGTATAAAGGCACCGTTTCCAATTCAAGTTTATGCGTTTCTCCAGGCTGGATACTGACACCAGCAATCTTCAGATCAGATGGCATAATTAACCCTTTCCTCGGGTTTTCGTGCTATTCGGCTTGGCATTTTTCGAAATATAATCAAATACCATTTTGGCCACATTTTTACCGGTTGCAGCCTCAATACCCTCAAGACCCGGCGAAGAATTAACCTCCATCACAACCGGCCCTCGATTTGAACGTAAAATATCCACACCACACATGGCTAATCCCATTGTTTTGGCGGCATCCACTGCTGTTTTTCGTTCAGCAGGCGACAATCTGACCAACTCAGCCGAACCACCCCGGTGTAGATTAGATCGAAACTCACCAGCAGCGGCCTGACGCTTCATGGCAGCCACCACTTTATCACCAATTACCAGACAGCGAATATCCGCACCACCCGCTTCTTTTATGTATTCCTGTACCAGAATATTTGCCTTGAGTCCCATAAAGGCCTCAATAATACTTTCCGCAACCTTTTCACTATCTGCCAGCACCACGCCAATACCTTGAGTGCCCTCAAGCAGTTTGATCACCACCGGAGCCCCGCCCACATTTTTCAACAAATCCGAGATTTTGTCCGGATGTCTGGCGAAACCGGTTCGGGGTAAGCCGATCCCTTTACGTGAAAGTAGCTGCAAAGAGCGCAACTTATCGCGTGAGCGACTAATGGCAACGGACTCATTGACACAAAAAGTACCCATCATTTCAAACTGCCTGACAACTGCGGTGCCATAAAACGTGACGGAGGCGCCGATCCGGGGAATTACAGCATCATAGGTTGGCAAAGCCTTGCCCTGGTAACGAACGGCTGGCTTGCTGCTGGTGATATCCATATAACAATGGGCGGTGTCGATAATATCAACGGTATGGCCTAGTTCTTCACCCGCCTCTTTCAACCGTCTTGTTGAATACAGGTTAGGATTTCGGGATAAAATGGCAATATGCATAATGGCTTCCTGATTATGTAGAAGAAACAGCGGGAATAAATTCTATTTATGGTCACTACAAACATCTTTGACTTGGTTGCAAGGGAGAGTCGCGTAAAAATAGCCATTCAAAGACGATAACAGCTTGTGTGTTTCACCAAGAGTAACGCCTAAATCTGAACTTGCCAACCTGAGCCCAATGGAAAACACTAAAAATATCTCAAAAGAATATTACAGAAACCATCTTCTTTGCTTCCATCAACAGGAAAATATTTGTATTGGTGAAGTATTTGAAACACCCCCGATTGAAGGCACTATTTCTACAGATTCTGCAGATGCACTCAAACGCTCAGAAGAGCGCATTGCCTACTGTGAATCGCTGGATAAAGACAGCGCCAGACAATATTGCAGGCAAATCGTGGATACTCAAATCGCCCGGCAAAATGCGTCACGACAAGGCTATTGCATCAATGAAACCAGCCTCGGCAATGCACTTCAAAGTATCTATGCCCATATCAGTTTTGCACTCAAGCAATTACTGGAAGCACATTTCACACATGATAATCAGGCACTCGGCATAGAACAGCTGCAGGATATCGGAAACTTCAATGCCACTACTGAGGTCTATCTGGCCTATGCAGAGCTGGCCAGATTGTTGTGTGATGCCATGGGCCACATTCCGGCTTCCGTTCATTATAATCAAGACCCTTACCTGAGCATGATTATTGATGTCATCGAACCCGATGTACAAACCTCGGATAGCCTGTCCATCCGGCTCAAACAACCTTTTTACAATGCTGTCTGTAAGATTTTTCCAGTTAATGTTTGATTTAACCGAATATTGCGTTAAGGTTTGAACAAGGCATACCCCTCAGAATAACAAAGATGCTTTATGGATATAGAACTCTTAAGAACCTTCCTTGAAGTCAGAAATACCCGCCATTTCGGTAAGGCAGCAGAAAACCTTTATCTGACCCAGGCCGCTGTCAGCGCACGCATCAAACAACTGGAAACCATCATCGGCGCACCGCTCTTTACACGTTTCAGAAACAATCTGCAATTAACAGTGACCGGCGAAAGGCTGATCAATCATGCTGAAACCATCCTTATCGCCTGGGAACGAGCCAGGCTGGATGTAAGCATCAAAAAACGCCAGAAACATATTTTCTCCTTGGGCAGCAGTGGTAGCCTGTGGGACCTGGTATTACCAAAAACCATCGCGCACTTTCATGAAAGCATGCCAGATACCCCGCTGCGCACCGAAACCCATGAGCCAGACGTTCTGGTGCGTCATGTCATGGAACGAAGCCTGGATCTGGCACTTATCTACGAACCGGCGAAAATGTCGGATCTGGTATCGATACCGCTTGCCCCTATTAAGCTCATCATGGTTAGCCACCTGCGTGAGCAAAACGCCTATGACATCATGCAAAAAGACTTTGTCGGTGTCGATTGGGGTCAACACATACAGGTACAGCTTTCACAACAATTCCCCGATGCAGCGTCTCCGATGTTGCAATGTTCACAAGCCAAAATCGCTCGTGAATTTATGATTAAGTTCGGAGGAAGCGCTTACTTACCCCCTGAACTTATCGCCAGAGATTTAGGAAAAACCCTTTTCAAGGTCGAGGATGCCCCGATCTTCGAACGCCCGATTTATGCCTGCCACCATCGCGACAATCTTTATTTACATAAGATAGAAGCCTGCATTGAGCAGCTCAGGATTCAACATTCCAGCTGACTATTGGCCTTCATTTCCGCCGCAACCCGCATGCAGCCTCGGTGATGAACCAATTTTTTTTGTTGTCATGATAAAAAAAATTCGTTTTTATCCATAAGAAACTAAGGACATAATCCAGCTAAATTTAATCGGGCCAGGTAAATGATAAATTATCTTAAGTTCTGTTTAACATTTGGCGCGCTGATGAGTGGTTTTTCCTTAACTACACTGGCGGCTCAAAGTATGCAAGAAGTTCAGGAATACTGCCAATCGCTGCATGCCGGCATGGATGAAGCCGATGCCAGAATGTACATAGATGAATGCATCTCTGAGCAGAAAAGCTATCTGGAGCAGGATTACGCCTCACAGGATGACAGCCAGTCCTATCAGGATGAACCTGCCTACCCGGACTATAACGAACAGGAAGATACCAGCTATCAGGACAATAGCTATAACGAGGAAACGTATCAGGAACCTGAATATACCCAGGAAAGCAGTGAACCAGATACGTACCAGGACCAGAATTGTTACGCGAAAGTAGATGAACAAGTCCAAAAACTATTGGATAACGATCCTAACTCGCCTTTTGACTATGATCAGCTTATTGAACAGTGTCTGAAAGGTACTTACTAATTTTCTAATTGATAGGTTTACTATGTCTGATAATCCATTTTACTCAAAAAGCAGCTTTTACGATTCCGTTCACTTTCCACACGGCTTTGCTCGCTCAGGGCATTTCACCAAAAAAGAAGCAGACATGCTGACCGAGTCTGGTTACATCATTAAGCAATTATCCAGCGGTGCCTTACTGCCACAAAATGATGCCCAGAAAGAAATGCTGGCGGTGCTTGAAAACATGAAACCTGCAGAGAGTCTGATTGAAAAAGTCTGGATGAAATATGTTCAGCTCAGCACTCGCAAACCGACCAAGTACTATGCCTTGGCAGGCAATGTGGATCAGGGTAGCGACTATGGCGACCAAAACGCCTGGTAAGCATACCCTGTAGCAGGTAAGCATGGGCTCTCCATCGTGCATGAAGAGCCATAGCCAGGCTATCGAAGCAACAGCAGCGGCACAGGGCTGTTGCTGATCATTTTTGAGGTCTGGCTACCGACAAAAAACTCTCGTAAACGGGAATGCCCGTAAGCACCCATGACGATAAAGTCGATCTTGTGTGTCTTTCTGAACTGACTCAACACCTCTTGAACGCCGCCTTGCAACAGGTGCATTTCTACCTGCCTTCCCGCACTTTCAAGCACCTGCCGAGCCTGATCAAGCTGATGTCGATTCGCTTCGTTGTCTGCAGCAACCATGACCAAATGTGCAGGCAAGGATTTTAATAGATTGCTGCTGGCGAATTTGACTATCGCATGATCTGCCATCGGGCTGCCATCATAGGCAATCATATAATTTTGGGGCGGCGTAAATTCTCGAACCGTTACCAGAACAGGCGTTTTCACGGCACGAACAATATTCTCGACATGCGATCCAATGGCATGCACTTCGTGATCATGATCTTCCCCTTTGCGGCCCATGACAAAAACGCTCGTTTCCTGCTCGCAGTCCAACAAGGATTCAAGTAAGTGGCCATGGCGCTGTTTGATAAAGACATCTTCAATTCCCTGCTCAGCAAGACGCAGGCGGGCATCCTCGAGCATATAACGCCCATGCTCCAGGGCGACCCGACTTCGCTCTTCATCAAGACGGGTCATTTCTGCCAACAGATGCTCTCGGGAACCCAGGCCAATGGATCCGGACAGATTTTCGTTCAGAGGAATACTGGTTTTTTCAATGATGTGCAAAAGCTTAACAGGCACATTCAGCGCATTAGCCGCCCAGCCAGCCGCATCACAAACGGATGCCGAGATAGATGATCCATCAATGCAAGCGGTGATCATATTCATTGTTATTCTCCTCAATGTCCCGCTGTCAATTTTTCAATTTCTTCTGGTTTATCGTGTATAGCAAATTTGTCGACAACAGTTCGTGTCGCCTCATTCATACCGATAATATCAACCTGCGCCCCTTCTCGTCTAAACTTAATGACCACTTTATCCAGCGCAGACACCGACGTGATATCCCAGAAATGCGCATGCGTGAGATCTATCGTGACATGGCTGAGCACTTCTTTAAAGTCAAAAGACTGGACAAACTGGTCAGCTGAGGCAAAAAACACTTGGCCAATCACCTCGTAACGCCGGATATCCGAGCCTTTTTCCTGACTATTGACCACCATAAACCGACCAATTTTATTGGCAAAAAACAGCGATGCCAATAACACACCAACAAACACCCCTATAGCCAGATTATGCGTAGCGACAACCACTACCACGGTGGCGATCATAACCAGATTGCTATTAAGCGGATAGTTGCGCAAATTTTTGATTGAATCCCATGAAAAGGTGCCAATTGACACCATAATCATCACCGCGACCAGCGCAGCCATGGGGATCCGGCTAATCCATTCATCCAGAAATACCACCATTATCAACAACAGCGTACCTGCCAGAAACGTCGAGAGTCGACCACGGCCGCCGGATTTCACATTAATCACAGATTGACCAATCATCGCACATCCCGCCATACCGCCCATTAAACCTGAGCCGATATTCGCGATCCCCTGCCCTTTACACTCACGGTTTTTATCTGAGCTGGTATCCGTTAAATCATCCACAATGGTGGCGGTCATCATTGACTCCAGTAAACCGACAACGGCCAGACCGGCTGCATAGGGGAAGATTATCTGCAAGGTTTCCAGCGTCAGCGGCACATCAGGCCAGAGGAAAATCGGCAAGGTATCGGGTAACTCCCCCATATCCCCTACAGTACGGATATCGATACCAAAACTCATGGCAATCGCAGTCAGCACCACGATGCAGACCAAGGGAGAAGGAATACTTTTTCCAATCACAGGCAACAAGGGAAATAAATAAATAATCCCCAAGCCCGCGGCCGTCATCGCATAGACATGCCAGGTGACATTCGTTAATTCCGGAAGCTGGGCCATGAAAATCAGAATCGCAAGCGCATTCACGAAGCCAGTCACGACTGATCGGGAAACAAAACGCATTAAATCGCCCAATCGCAAAAATCCGGCAAGTATCTGCAAGACACCGGTTAGCAAGGTGGCTGCCAACAGATATTCCAGACCGTGCTCCTTAACCAGGGTGACCATCAACAAAGCCATCGCCCCGGTAGCAGCCGAGATCATTCCGGGCCGGCCACCGACAAAGGAAATCACCACCGCAATACAAAATGAAGCATATAAACCCACTTTGGGATCTACCCCGGCGATAATTGAAAAGGCAATCGCTTCAGGAATAAGCGCAAGTGCGACCACTGTGCCGGCCAGCGCATCATTTTTAATATTTGAAAACCAGTCCCGCTTTATGCTTTCTATCATGCTACCTACTTATCCTTTTTCATTGTCTGTGGCTCAGCCGGAATGCTATATATGTGCAAAAAACAGCCAGCCAAAAAGGCCGTGCAGTCTAGAGAAATTAAGCTTTCAAGTAAAGAATGCAGGTTGTATTAATCACTGCAGGTGGGGCATGCTGCCACTGAATGCGCGTGCTTACTTATCCGCTAACGGATAAACTCGCTTACCTGGCTGTCAGTTTCTTTTACACATGATAACTATCACACGATTATCAAAAAACATTAACTAATTGTTTTTGATGCATTTTTAACTTTTGGCGCGGTATCTGCTTTGACGACGCCGAATGCATACATCATGCAGGCTGCCTTTAGATCGTTAAGCCCCGGCAAGAAACGCTTAGCTTAACAGGCGCCCAAGCAGGTTTTTTTCCAGATTAGCCTGACTAGCCAGCATGGCAGACCATTTTATTTTTCAGTTATTGATAACTGATTCTTAGCCCTGATTTTCAGGGCTTTTTTTTTGCACAA
>JBFHPN010000121.1:0-6597 GCA_041592735.1 Oleiphilaceae bacterium
GCCGAAATGTTTCCTCATGTTCGCGGATATCTTGACCTTGATTTTTCCGACCCAAGCATCGAGGAGCTGTCTGTTTGTGATGTCATCTTTTTTGCGACACCGCATGGGGTGGCTCAGTCCATGATGAAGGCGTTCATGGACTCCGGTTTGAAAACCATCGATCTTTCTGGTGATTTCCGTTTAAAGGATGTGGATGTGTGGGAATCCTGGTATGGCCAGAAGCATGCTTGCCCTGAACTGATTCCCCAGGCGGTGTATGGTATGCCTGAAATAAATCGAACCGCTATAAAGGATGCAACATTAATTGCGTGTCCTGGCTGTTTCCCCACCGTGATTCAATTAGGCTTTTTGCCCTTGCTGGAAAAACAGTGGATCGACCCCTCACGATTAATTGCTGATGCCAAAACCGGCACAAGTGGCGCAGGGAGATCTGCCAAAATTGGTATGCTCCTCTCAGAATGCAGTGACAGCTTCAAGGCCTACGGGGTGTCAGGTCATCGGCATCTGCCAGAAATGAAACAGATTCTGGGTGATATTAGTGGTCAGGCATTAGGTTTAACCTTTGTACCACACCTCACCCCAATGATTCGCGGGATCGAAGCTACCTTGTATGCGGAGCTTAAACCTGAGCTGGGCCTGACACTCCAACAAGTGCAAGCCATGTATGAAGAACGTTATGCCAATGAGCCTTTTGTGGATGTTATGCCTCTTGGATCACTGCCTGAAACACGAAGTGTGAAGGGTTCAAATTTTTGCCGAATAGCACTCCATCAACAATCAGACAGCAATCAAATTATCATTCTTGCGGTCATTGATAATCTGGTGAAAGGTTCGTCTGGTCAGGCTATTCAGAACATGAATATCATGTTCGGTCTTCCTGAAAAAACGGGTCTCGAACAGCTTGCATTGATGCCATAAACCGGCGCGTTATTAAAAGGTCATCTAATACATCGGCACACCGGTTATCGTAATAATCGAGGTGCCAGACACGATCAATGATATGGAAGGGGATCGTCTTGAATGTCAAGAAAACATGCTAGTGAACGCTTGATTGTGGTCAAACACAAGCCGGGCATTAAACGTAAACGTCGTCTGTTTTTCATAACAGGTGTGCTGGCCATGAGTGCGCTGAGTTTTTTTCTTGGGGATTACCAAATTCGCCAGAAACATGAGCAAGCACTGAATCAGCTGGATAAACTTGCTGGCGAATATGCACTCTTACAGCAACGTGAAACAGAGTTGAGGCAAAAGGTTTTTAATCTGGAAAGCGGCCGAAATATAGATAATTTTGCAAAGCAGGAAATTCAGGACACGATTCGCCAGTATGAAGATACCATTAAGCAGTTAAAGAAAGATGTTTCCTTTTATCAAAGTATCATGGCGCCATCTGAAAACATTAAAGGCTTGCATGTTCAAAATTTTGAATTGCAAAAAACCTCTGATAGCAAACGTTTCGGCTATAAAATTGTACTGACACAGATGGCCGATAATAAATCTTTTATTTCGGGCGTGGTGGCAGTGAATGTAATTGGGATTAAAGCTGGTGAGAAAGAAGTATTGCCGCTTCGTGAGGTTGATGATGATCAGGCTGCCTTGGGGATTAAATTCCGTTTCAGGTATTTCCAGGATATTAGTGGTGAATTAATTCTCCCCGAGGACTTCACACCTGAAACAATTCAGGTCGTTGCTCAGGCAGATGGCAAAAAAGCGTCTAAACTAGAGAGAAGCTTTACGTGGAAAGAATTAATTCGTTAAATCCTTGAGACCTAATATAGGGGAATAAAAGATGTGGGGATCAAACAAAAAAAAATCCGGTAAAAAGCAGTATCAAAGCCCGCACGTACACTTTGATACGCTGGTATCCAGTAAAACACAAATTCAGGGAGATATTCAGTTTTCAGGAGGATTACACATCGATGGTCTGATTCGCGGAACCATACGGGCGGAAGATGATAGTGAAGCCATGGTGCGTATCAGCGATATTGGTGAAATCGATGGTGATGTGATCGCGCCGCATATTATTGTGAATGGCACGGTACATGGTGATGTTTATGCGTCCAAACATATTGAGCTGGCATCCAAAGCATCCATAAAAGGGAATGTTTACTATCATCTGATAGAAATGGCGATGGGTGCAGAAGTAAATGGCAATCTGGTTCATCATAAAGAGCCTGTTTCGTTGAATCAGCAGGAGCCAGAAGAAAAAAAGGATGAAGCCAAAGATGCACCGGTTTCACTGAAAGCGATTTCCAATTTAGGAAATAGTTGACTGTTTTGCTAGGTTAATCGGATAATGCCCACAATGATTGCATTGTTGGAGCTTACATGAGCATTGTTGAAACGCATAATCCCACGCCGCTCATTTTTACCGACGCGGCAGCTAAAAAAGTAAAAGAACTGGTCGAGGAAGAAGAAAATCCTAACTTGAAGTTACGGGTATACGTAACAGGTGGGGGTTGTTCTGGTTTCCAATACGGATTCACCTTTGATGAAGATCAGGCAGAGGATGATACGGTTATCCCTAATCAGGGTGTCAAACTGCTAGTAGATTCCATGAGCTACCAATATCTTGTGGGCGCAACTGTGGACTACACAGAAGGGTTAAAAGGCTCCCAATTCTCTGTCAAGAACCCGAATGCTGAGACAACCTGCGGTTGTGGATCCAGTTTTAGTATTTAGTTATATCTGAGAGCGTTAGCGATTTAGTCTTGGCTATTGCCAGCGCTCATTAATTGCTGAAGGGCTTGGCGAAGCTGTTTGTCGACCTCTTTCTTGCCACTTAATCCCAGCATTGTCTTGCAGGTGTTTACATCCCGGAATTGCAGCACGCGCATGACCAAAAGAATTTGCATCGATTCATCCAGTTTTGCCCAGTCTGTGTGTCCAATCTTCTCGAGTACAACATTAAAAAGCAGCTGACTGCACTCTTCAAATGCACGGTTGCCAAAAGCAAATGCCTTGAGTAAAGCTTCGTTATGAGGTGCTGATGGCGCGTTTATTCCTTCTTGGGGATATTTTACTCCTCTCAGAATCGCCAGACAGTCTTTAGCGGGAAGTGTTTGATATAGACGGGATAAATTAAATATAAAATGATTTGCAAATAAGCGCTGTGTTTTTTCCTGCAGCTGCTGTGCTTGTGCAGAGATAGCCTGCATCATCATCACAGATTGCCGGGCGCTTGCGCCATCAGCATGGTAGCCCAGTTTGACGGTTGCAAAGTGGTTGTTCTGCCAGAAACTTAATAAGTCTGCATGCAAACCGAAACTGGTAGATAGGTAATCGATCTGCTTTTGTTGTGCCAACATAAAGGCAGCTCGCAGTAATGTACTGCCAAGGCCTTGGCAGCGATGGGACTCTTCCACAGCGATACGGGTAATTCGATAAGTTCTCTGAATAAGAAAGTCTCGATCTCCACTGGTAGCGCACAGCGCCTGAGGGAAAAGATGGCCCTGAGGTCGGCGTTTCCCCGCTATAATGTCGTCCGCATTTCGTGAATTTAAATGCCCTTCTTCCAGAATCAGGATAACACCCAGAAGCTTGCCTGAGGTGTTTAATGCAATACCTAATTGAATCGCAGGATGATCCTGAATGAGTCTTAAATCAGATGGTTTTGTCTGGTAGTGAGCACTTACTAATAAAGAAAAAACGGCCTCCAACAGAGGTTCATTCTGAGCCAGCATCTGCTGTTCAAGTATATGAATTGAACAAACGTCGGTCTTAAGGATCGGGGGGCTTAGGTGCATAGCCTGGCAATTGAGGCCCAGGATTTTTTCCTGACTGTTTTTAAGCAGTAAAAATTTTGAAAACCAGTTTTCCAGAGGATCAGCCTTGGCCCAGCGCACGGGCTCAGTCAGTTCAATGGCATGCCAACGTTTGCAATGCTGGTTAAGTAATTGTTTGAAGCGAATAGAGAAGCCCTGCCCGTTGCCCTCATAGCCATGAACGGTGGTTGAGAACACTAATCTGGGATGAAGCAATAAAAGCTGTTCCAATAAGTAACTTGAAATGCCGGCCGCTTCATCAAGCATAATTAAATGATAGTTGCCCGCTTCTTCTAATAATTGATCAAGCGCAATGAATTTGAAGTAACTTAAGGGGTTCTCTTTCTGTGCAAACGAAAGGTAGATGGTTTCCATCGCGTGTTGATATTGTCGAAAAGCTGCCTGGCAGTTAATTTGACCTGGCGCGGTGATCGCTATTTTATAGCCATAGTGATTAACCAGTTCGGCCGCGGCCAGCCCAAGCGCAGAGGATTTACCCCGGCCTCTGTCTGCATGCACCACGAGCGGGCGATGGCGATGACCTGTAGCAACCTTGCAAATGGCTGCGATGGCAGTGCGTTGATCATCCGTTGGCAGTGTTGTTGGTAAAGCAGCTCGAGGGGGAAGGCTAACAGCAGTAGGTGGTAGCGAGTGTTCCTTGAAAATAGTATTGGCAGGGTCACTTTGTACACAACGGCTCAGGCGCTGCATAAAAAAAGTATGGCAGTCTTGTAAGCTAAATTCCGGGGCAATCATTCTGCGGTAGTCAGGATCGCACTGCGCTTCCAGATCAGAGAACGCAGGGAGAAAAAGATAAAACAGACCGCCACCTTTTAACAAACCGGCAGCAATCCCTAGTGCATCAGGGTTTAAGCTGGCAAAACCATCCCAGATTAAGGTGTCATATTCCTGGCCGAGATGATGCACTAATTTTCTTGAAGAGATAACAGATAAGGTCTCACATTCGGCTGTTAGTCCAGCTTGATTGTTATCAGTAATGAATAAGGGTTCAGAAAAGATGCCGGATATGGCCAACTGATTCAAGCGCTGAGAACACCAAAGCTGTGAGCCGGAAAAAACAATCATGCGCCGCTCCCGTGCCGGCGCAATAGCGCGCTTGATTTCGAAAATCGTGGAAAGCAGCTGTTCTTGGGGCAATGAATCAGTCTTCATAGTGACCTTATTGAGATAAGAAATAGCCTTGTGTGGCCATCATAGGATGTCTAACCTGCCAGGGTGGTAAAAATATGATATCTGACTATCCTGATAGTATATCCCAGTCACCTGTACATCCTTAAATGACTAATAAACCATCCATACAGCGCACCCAGTTTATCATGATGTTTTTTGCCTTTGCATGCGGCATGATTCTTTCTAGTCTACTTAATCAGTTTGAGCGAGGTGAAAATACAGAAAGTGATGCGCGTGAAATACTATTTGTCTATCGAGGTGTTGATAAATATAAGGAGGATTTAGTTGAGGAGGATCGTGAAAAATTAGCAAAGAATGCGGAAGAAAAGCGACTGATATTAATGAACGCGGCACTTAGGCAATTTCTGCTTGATGAAGCCCAAAAGCTGAATGTGTCGCTGGCGCAACAAATAGAAAAAAGTATGCCCTGGGAGCCTGTTTCAGAGGCGGATATCTTGTTGTTTTATGAAACCAATCAGGAATTGATTGGCAAACCGCTATCCGCTGTAAAGGATGAAATTAAGCGCAAGCTAGAAAGGCAACGTATAAAAAGCGCAAAAGAACAATTAATCAAGCGCTTAACAGAGCAAGGAAATCTGGTCTTCAGCCTTTGAAGGCTATTTTCAGAACTATTTAACATCGTGATATAAAATCAGCCAGTTAAATTCACTTAAAGATGCATTTTCGTTCAATAAATAATAAACTCTTGCTCAAGAAACCAAGGAGTCTATACGATGGATCGGCTGTTACATTTTTTTCTTGCTATTTTCTTCAGCATCGCAATATTGTCTTCCGGTGGTTGTGCGATGTCTTCAGTTTTCTCACCCTACCCGATACAAGCGGAAAAGTTTCGTAGTGCTATCTATGAAGGGGAAATGAACCCGTCAGGGGATAAGCAAAAAATTCTGGCTGACCTCGAAGAAGAACGCGACAGTGCAGACCATATGCTGTACATGATGGAGCGGGGGCGCATTAATCAACTAAACAATGCCTTTGATGACAGCAAAAAAGATTTTGAACAGGTCATTGCCGCATTCGAGGAACAGAATCTGGCAGCTACCATTCAAGCAGGGGAAACCGCAGCGCAAGGGGCCTCCTTATTAACGAATGATAATGCAATCCCTTACAAGGGAACTGGTTATGAACGTATCTTTGTGCATCATCATCAGGCGCTGAACTATCTTGGTAACAAGGATTACGATGGTGCAGCGGTGGAATTTCGCAAGGTTGCATTAGAGCAAAGAATCCTCTTGGAGAAGCATGAAAAAGAGGTTGCTCAGGCCTACGAAGATGCATCCGATAAACAGATTGATATCGACAACCTATCAACGCAATTTGCCGGCATGGATACAGTCGCCGGTAAAATCAAAAGTTCCTTTCAGAATGCCTATACCTTCTATACCTCTGCAGCTTTTTGGGAGGCCCGTGGCGAGTTGGATGCCGCACTGATTGATTATAAAAAAGCATTCGAAATAAATCCCGATAACACTTATATTCAACAGGATATCGCCAGAGTTTCAAAAAAACGTGGTGATGCTATTGAAGCAACTGAGATTAATGAGGCTAAGCCTGGCCAGGGAACCGTGGTCATCGTCTTTGAACAAGGTTTTGTTCCCGGTAAAGAAGAAATAAAAATTCCCATTCC
>JBFHPN010000122.1:0-6590 GCA_041592735.1 Oleiphilaceae bacterium
ATACAAGTTACTTACCTCAGGGGAATGAGATACAAATTTTCGTTCACTGAGCCACTATATCGCTCATTGAGCCTGTCGAAATGGAAAGAAACATGAATCACTGGCATCGGGAACATCCCTTCGACAGGCTCAGGGAACGTTGGACAT
The DNA here is from genome assembly GCA_041592735.1 of Oleiphilaceae bacterium. GTDB lineage: Bacteria > Pseudomonadota > Gammaproteobacteria > Pseudomonadales > Oleiphilaceae > PZPK01. The sequence goes on from JBFHPN010000122.1 coordinate 148, forward strand.
CCCCTTCAGGAGAAAAATATGAACAGACATACAAGTTACTTACCTCAGGGGAATGAGATACAAATTTTCGTTCACTGAGCCACTATATCGCTCATTGAGCCTGTCGAAATGGAAAGAAACATGAATCACTGGCATCGGGAACATCCCTTCGACAGGCTCAGGGACCGTTGGACATGCCCTTCAGGAGAAAAATATGAACAGTCATACAAGTTACTTACCTCAGGGAAATGAGGTACAAATTTTCGAACATGCTGCTCGTAATCATCTGCCGGTATTAATCAAAGGGCCGACAGGGTGTGGCAAAACGCATTTTATTGAGCACATGGCGCGTAAATTGAATCGCCCGGTGATTACGGTAGCCTGTCATGATGATTTAACGGCCACCGATCTGGTGGGTCGGCATCTGATCGGCAAAGAGGGTACTTACTGGCAAGATGGGCCGCTGACCCGCGCAGTGCGTCAGGGTGCCATTTGTTATCTGGATGAAGTGATCGAGGCGCGCAAGGATACGACGGTGGTGCTGCATCCCTTGTCGGATCATCGTCGCGTTTTACCCATTGAGCGCACCGGTGAAGAGTTAATTGCGCATCCTGATTTTATGTTGGTGATCTCCTATAACCCGGGGTATCAGAACGTGATGAAGGGCTTAAAGCCGAGTACTCGCCAACGTTTTGTGTCGCTTGAATTTGATTACCCGAGTGCAGAGCGGGAGATCGTGATTGTGTGTCAGGAGTCAAACGTCGAAAAAGACATTGCACAAAAGCTGGTGCAACTGGGGCAGGATTTACGGCGTTTGAAAGATCATGATCTGGAGGAAGCGGTATCGACGCGCTTGCTAATTTATGCAGCGAAGATGATCGAATCGGGTCTGGATGCCCGTCAGGCCTGCATGGTTTGTCTTGCGCAACCCTTAACAGACGAACGGGAAACGCTGGCTGCAATCGAACGCATTATTCAAATCTATTTTTGATGCCTAACTCAGCCAGAGTAAGCCAGTTTGTTCCGGGTGATATTGCCATTTGGGTTTTGATCTTTGCGGAGTTGTTTGAGTTCGGTTTGTTTTTTGTGCTCTACGTGATTGCCAAGGCGCACAATCCCGAGCTGTTCCATAGCGGCCCGCCACAATTAAATACCCTGGCGGGTATTGCGAATACGATTATTTTATTAAGCAGCAGTTTCTTTATTGCTAAAGCCGTCAGGGCAATCAGGCTTGATCAGCTGCAACAAAGCAGACGCTGGATTTGGTTAACGATTTTTTCTGGCTTTGCTTATTGCGGCGTCAAACTGTGGGAGTACGCCTTCAACGCTCAGCATGGTATTGCGATCGAAACCAATCTGTTTTTTTCAGTGTATTACTATCTGACCTTCAACCATTTGCTGCATGTGGGTTTTGGGTTGGCAGGGCTGTTATGGGTGCAAACCCGTGCGTATTCCGGTGCGTATTCCGCCGCGAAACATCAGGGCCTGGAAGCTGGCGCCTGTTATTGGCACATGGTTGATCTGGCGTGGATCATTATTTTTCCGCTGCTCTATGTGATTCATTGAGCGCGAGACAGGTGAATTCCTGAGCTAATGATTAGGATGAGATATGAACGATAGTGAACAGGCAATCCATCACGCACCAGTGAGTCACCCCGAGCCGACTTTGAATAGCGTCTTGGTGGTTGTCTGGCTGGTCTTGATTGCGTGTACGCTGGTGAGTGTGGGTTTTGCTGAAGGCGAGAACTTATCGAAGCTGGCTTCTGTCTTTGTCTGTGCTATCGCGGTGTTTAAGGCGCATCTGGTGATCGATTATCTCATCGGTTTAAAGTATGCCCATCCGCGTATTCGCCGGGTAATGCTGGGCTATGTCTATCTGATCCCGCTGATCATCATGCTCGGCATCCTGGTGCCGGAATGGATTGTCCGGCTGACGAGCCTTAATTAAGCGGAGTGGATATGAAGCAAGTTCTACAGGCAGACATTCAAACCGACTCTCTCCCCGGTGATTTTGCCATCTGGATTTTTATACTGGCCGAGTTAGGCGTGTTCTCCATCTTTTTTATCGCTTATGCCGTGGTGCGTATGCTCAATCCGGAGATGTTTGCTGAAGGCTATCTGCATCTTAATCGGGTTGCCGGTCTGGTCAATACGCTGGCACTCATAAGCAGCAGTTATTTCGTGGTGCGCGCGGTGATTGCGGTCAAAGCGGGTGATAGCCGGCGATGTTATGTCTGGCTTAATTGGGCGCTGGTGGCGGCCATGGTCTATGTCGTCGTAAAACTGTGGGAATATACCTTGAGTTTTCAGGCAGGGTATACGCTGCATACTAATACCTTTTATATGTTTTACTACCTGCTGACCTTTTTCCACTTTGCGCATGTTTTGCTGGGGATGGTGATTCTGTTTGCTGTCGCACGAAATGCAAAGCGGGGGCAATACTCACAAGATGAACATGCCGGTGTTGAAACCGGTGCCTCCTACTGGCATATGGTAGACCTGTTGTGGATTATTTTATTCCCACTGGTCTATGTCATTCATTAGTAAAAAAGTTGCTGTATATGACACCACAAGAAACCTCTGCAAGTATTCATCGAGCGACTAAAATCTGGTTATTGCTGGTACTGGCAACCGTTCTGGCAGCCGGTTTGTCTTTTTTAACGATTGATGGCCGCTTGATGACCCTGATCACCGTCATGATTTTAATCTGGAAAGGCCAGATGATTGTGGATGACTTTATGGGGCTGAAAACTTCCAGTACCTTTTGGCGCGTTGTGATGTCGGCTTATTGTGTGGTGATCGGGGTGGTAGTGTTTGCTGTGTATTGTATTCGCTAGATGAGCATTTGAATCAGCGATACTTGGGCTGACCTTTACCAGGCTTATCAGGAGGTAGAGGTCAGCGCCAAGTATCCGGGGAAACGCTGCTTAGGGGTTCATTTCATAAGTGTCTTTCATGGCATAGGCATAATCATTCAGAATTTTTTCAAAGCGGCGATCATCTCGCTTGGGCTTGCTGAGCATTAGCTGGCAAAAAACTTGCTGAAGCTTGGTGCTAGTGGTTTTGGCGTAGAGTTGCAGCGCAAATTTGGAAAAGTCACGGACCATAAAATCAAAGATCTGATCAATTAAATCATCCTCAATCTTATTCTTTTCCCAGCTTTCCAGTATCAATTGGCCGTAAGCGACCAGCGTAAACAATTCACCCATAATCAGTAAAAAGTCGATATCCTTAATTTGCTGTTTGTTCGGGCCTGCCAGCATGAGCATTTTCTTGAAGATGGCGATTTGCTTTTTAAAGATCACGACGTTGGGCAAGTTGCACTTATCATAAATTAAGCGGTAATCATGAAAGCGGGTTTTACCCAGGCCTTTGGTTGGCCCTTGATGAAATAGAAAATCATCATTCTTGGCATCTGTTCTTAGCGGAACATCCTCAAATTTTGCGGGCTTGAAAAAGTAGTTCGCCATGAATTTAACAATCAGAGCCATATTGACATGCACAGTGCCTTCCAGTTTTGGCAAGGCGCGAATATCAATCACGGCATTCTCAAAGTACATATCTTTTTCAAAACCTTTGGCGGCAATGATATCCCAGAGATTATTGATCACTTCTTCACCCTGTGTGGTCACTTTCATTTTCACCATGGGATTAAAGAGTAAATAACGGCGATCCTGATCACTGGCTGAACGCATATAATCACGTGCACGATGTGAAAATAAACGCATGGCGGTCAGGCGTGTATAGGCATCGACAAATAGCTGTTTGATATGAATGAAATCGGTCACATAATGATCGAACAAACGTCGCTTGGCAGCATGATTAATGGCTTCATGATAGGCGTGTGTGCAAATACCAATCGAAGCAAAACCCAAGTTAAACTTCATGATATTGATGGTGTTGAGGGCGTCATCCCAGGCTTTTTGGCCAAGTTCTGAAATATCGGCTGGTGTAATCGGATAATCATTCAATCGATAATTGGCCACGAAGTCCTGATTGTTGATCACATTTTTAATGCACTCATAGTGTTCATGCTGTGAATCGACCGTAAAAAATACATACTCATCGCTTCCTTCCACTTTGCCAAAGGTCGACACGAGCGCTGCTTTATTGCCGTTACCTATGTAGTATTTTTCTCCGCGCGCAATATAAGACCCATCAGTTTGAGGAATCAATTTCATTTCCGAGGCATAAATATCGGCCCCGTGTTCTTTTTCGGATAAACCAAAGGCAAATATTTCACCCTCTTGAAGCAGTTGGGCGGCTTTCTTTTTTAAGGCTTCATTGCTGCCCAGAAAGATAGGGCCAAGCCCTAAGGCAGAGACTTGAAAACAGTACCAGTAGGTGAGGCCATAAAAACCGAGTATTTCCGCAAAATCGGTAATGCGTGACGTGTCCCAACGTGCATTTTTTGCATAACCTTTTGGCGTCAGTAGCTTGGCAAAGATCTGTTCTTTTTTGACGAAGTCCAAAAATTCGGTATACCAGCGCCGGCTCTCATAGTCTGCTTTGATTTTGGCCAAGCCCATGCTTTCGAAAAAGTCGATGGTCTTCAGCATGATGTCGCGGGTTTCTTTGTCTGGATAAGATTGGGCAATTTTCTTGGGGTTAAGCAGGTGCATAATCGGCGTCTTCCCTGGATAGGATTTTAAGAAAAAGACGAATTAATCAAGCAGGTTTTGCCTATTTTACGGATCGTCATATCGAACAGATACTCGTATCACACGGCGAACATCAAACCAGACAGCATATTGATTAATGGCATCATCAAGTAACATGGCACTCTGTCTTTTTTATCATTATAAAAAGAGCACATCTTGCTTGGTGTGGATCAGTCTAAGATGAAACGCTATGCCATACAACAGGCAAATTGATTCCATACTCAAGATGAGTTGACGCTACCTCCTCGGAGCGCAATACTTTGTGCCTTGCAGGCTGGCAAGCAGGTATCATGGTAGCAATAAGAAATTGTTCTTTAGCCAGCGAATACATGAAAACAAAAAAGGAGAAGACGATGGGATTTGCACCTTCAGCGATGCAATTAAGCAGTCCGGCATTTGAAAGTAATGGCAGGATTGCACGTAAATTTACCGGAGATGGCGAGGATGTTTCACCCGCGTTATCCTGGACAGGCGCCCCTGCCGGGGCGAAATCCTTTGCTGTCATCTGTCATGATCCGGACGCCCCACTGGTGTCAGCCAACGGTACCTATGGGTTTGTGCATTGGGTGTTATATAATATCCCGGCCAAGGTCACTGAACTCGATGAGGCCTGTACTGAATATACCGCCGGGATGAACAACTTTGGGAATCTGGGATATGGCGGGCCGATGCCACCAGAGGGGCATGGTGAGCATAAATACTATTTCTGGGTTCTGGCGCTCGATCAGGAGACACAGCTTGAGCCGGGTCTCACGCTCTGGCAATTACTCGAAAAAATTGAGCCGAATGTCTTGGGGATGAATCGATTGATTGGTACCTATCAGCGTGGGTAAGGTCTTGGTTGAAGGGTATTGAGAGAATGCTTTAATCGACTCTGGCTTGACCCAAAGTATGGAGATAATCTCTCGCCAGTTCATCGTAACGCCCGCTTTGTATAATCTGATCAAGCGCTGATTGCCAAAGCATCACTTCTGAATCTGGTACTTGGTTACTGAACGCAAGGTAACCCAGTACTTCAAACAAGGTGAAGGGCACAGCCTGAATCTTGTTCGGGGCGATGTCGGTGCTATTTAATATTCCTGGCAGGTCTGATTCTGCGGCAATAGCGATATCAACACGCTTTAACGAAAGCATTTTAAAGCAAGAGGCGTAGCTGATGTTTCGGGTAATGTTGACGAAGTTGTTATCAGTAACAAAGTCATCTTTATTGCCGCCTATTGCTACGCAGACATGGCTTTTTCTGGCCTGATCCAAAGTGAGGATGGGGCTGGTTTTTTTATGTTTGAATTGATAGGCCGTTATCTTATCGCGGGTTAAGGGGCCAACCCATTTCATCTTGCCTTCTCTTTCTGGCACTCTGCCAGCATTAAAGAGCGCATAGCGCCCTTCATTTTCGGTGATTTTATGCAGGCCCCTCAAAAAAGGAAGTACACTGTAGTCTCTTTCCGTATGGCCCATGATAATGCGCATCTCTCTTACCAGCTCTAGCTGAAATGCCCTGCGACCCATATTTCGTTTGCCGCGCAGTTCTCCATCATTATCAATTAATGAGCAGCCCTCAATATCATGCGTGATGAAGATAAGTTCAGACGCATTCACATGCGTAAAAATGAGTAATAAGGCTATAGTGAAGCTGAGTTTTATCACGGTAAGTTAGTCTTTATTATTTTATTAGGGCAGGCCGGAAACCACCATAGCACAAAGCAACAGCGAGCAACACCAGTAGAAATCCTTTCAGATGCTATCCTATTTCGTGGAACAGACATCTCGGGCTGACAGGCTCAAGGCTTTCAGGACATCTGC
>JBFHPN010000123.1:0-6532 GCA_041592735.1 Oleiphilaceae bacterium
ATCTCAAAAAAGGCGTGGTGATTGGTCACCGGGATGGTTTTGGTTTCGTTAAACTGGATGAGGGCGGCCCTGATTTCTATTTATCTGCCCGGCAGATGCAGACTGTCTTTGATGGCGACCGCGTCCTGGTGCGCGAAGATAAGGGTGAGCATAAAGGCAAGACGCATGCTGTGATTGTCGATATTCTGGAACGTAATACCGAGCAACTGGTCGGCCGATTATTCAGAGAAGGCAACATTGCTTTTGTCGAAGTTGAGAATACCCGTATCAGCCAGCAAATTCTGGTGGATTCAGAACATACCGGTGGCGCAGCGCACGGCCAGTATGTGGTGGTGAAAATTATTCACCAGCCGACTAAACGTACTCATGCCACCGGGCAGGTCATCGAGGTCCTGGGGGATCACATGGCGCCAGGCATGGAAATCGAAGTCGCTATTCGTTCCTATAATATTCCGTTTCAATGGCCTGCAGCAGTAGAGGAAGCCGTTAAACTGTTGAAACCTGAAGTCAGTGAGTCAGATAAACAGCATCGAGTAGATATCCGGCATTTACCTCTGGTGACCATTGATGGAGAAGATGCGCGTGACTTTGATGATGCTGTTTTTTGTGAGCCTCTTAAACAGGGTGGCTGGAAACTTTATGTTGCAATCGCAGATGTCAGCCATTATGTGAAGCCAGGTAGTCCTCTGGATCTTGAAGCGAATAACCGGGCAACTTCGGTGTATTTTCCTGATCATGTTGTGCCCATGTTACCGGAAATTCTGTCTAATGGTTTGTGTTCGCTTAATCCGAAAGTAGACCGTTTGTGCATGGTTTGTGAAATGGATGTCAGCCCCGAAGGTCTGGTCATCGAGAGCCGTTTTTATGAGGGCCTGATGCACAGTAAAGCGCGCCTGACATATACCAAAGTGTCTGCCATGCTGGAGCAGCCTGAGTCTGATGAGGGGCAGGAATTACGTGAAGACTATGCCCATGTGGTGCCACATCTTGAGAATCTCTATGCGCTTTATCACGCCTTTGTTGGCCAGCGAAAAAAGCGTGGTGCCATTGATTTTGATACGGTGGAAACCCGCATCATCTTTGGGGATGAGCGAAAAATAGAAGCGATTGTCCCAACCGAAAGAAACGATGCACATAAATTAATTGAAGAGTGTATGTTGGCGGCGAACGTTGCCACGGCACATTTTTTAAAGCGTCATAAGCTACCCACTTTGTATCGTATTCATGAAGGGCCTACTGAAGAAAAGCTTGAAAATGTAAGAGCCTTTCTCAGTGAACAGGGTTTACAGTTAATGGGCGGAGATTCACCTCAGCCACTGGACTACCAGCGTCTGATCGAGCAAATAAAAGAACGCCCGGATTTCAGCGTTTTACAAACTGTGTTGCTGCGTTCTATGAGCCAGGCAATTTATGGCCCTGAAGAGTTGGGGCATTTCGGGCTGGCATTCGAGGCCTATGCCCATTTTACCTCGCCGATAAGACGGTATCCGGATTTACTGGTTCACCGTGGAATCAAATCAATCATTTACAGTAAGCTGGACACCCCGGATGTGGTTCGTCCGGCCGGTCTGGATGCTTCAAAATATAGCTATCCTTATGATATTGCAAAAATGCTGGTGCTTGGAGAGCATTGTTCCATGGCTGAGCGCAGGGCAGATGAAGCCACGCGCGATGTGATGAACTGGTTGAAATGTGAATACCTCCAACAGCATGTAGGTGAAATGTTCCCTGGCATCATTACGGCGGTTACCGGTTTTGGTTTCTTTGTGGAGCTGGCGGATTTGTATGCCGAAGGCCTGGTTCATGTGTCATCGCTGACCAGCGATTATTACCAGTTCGATCACCAGAAGCATCGCTTACTGGGTGAACGCACTGGAACCAGCTACAGTATGGGGGACCGGGTTATCGTTGAGGTCACCAATATTAACCTCGAAGATCGCAAAGTGGATCTTACCCTGGTCAGCGCTGAGCCTAAATCCAAAGCAAGACGACGCGTGCTTAAATCAGCCTCTGGCAAACAAGTCTCTGACACAACTCGCTCTAAATCAAAAAGTGAGATAAAAGCACCCAAAAAAACCAGTGGTAAGCGTTCCAACAAAAATGAAAAACCGGCAAAATCTGCCACTAAATCGAAAAGAAAAGAAGCCGGTTCATCTGCGGCAAGGCCCGCAGGCGTTCGTAAACGTAAAGTCAAACAATAAAGCCTGCATGAATGGTGGATGCCAATGCACCCTCCACCTATGCAATGGTATTGCAGAAAGACGCTAGTTAAGAGAGTGATGGAATGAGTCAGGATACCGTGTTTGGCTTGCATGCTGTAGAAGCGCTTGCCTTGAAAGAGCCGGACAGTATTATCGAAATAATTATTCAGGATGGCCGCGAAGATAAACGCCTTAATAAACTATTGACTATCCTGCAAAAGCAACAGATCAAGTTCTCCGCGGTGCCGCGTAAAGAGCTGGATAAGCTGGTGAGCGGTCGGCATCAGGGTGTTGTGGCACTGGTAAAGCCAGAGATAGAAAAAACCGAAGGTGATCTGGAAGACCTTTTACAGGCATTGAGCCAGCCAGCTTTTTTGCTGATTCTGGATTCGGTTACCGATCCGCATAATTTGGGAGCCTGCCTTCGTTCTGCCGATGCGGCAGGCGTGCATGCGGTGATCGTGCCCAAAGATAAATCTGCCCCCCTGAATTCAGCGGCCAAAAAAGTGGCTTGTGGCGCTGCTGAGCATGTTCCGGTTATTCGAGTAACGAATCTTGCCAGAACCATGAAATGGCTTCAGAGCGCCGGAATTTGGATAACCGGCGCGGCGGGAGAAGCCGAAAAAACGATTTATGAAACAGACTTTAAAGGGTCTATTGCGATTGCCATGGGCGCAGAAGGTGAGGGGCTCAGGCGCCTGACTCGCGAGCATTGTGATCAGCTCACCAAAATACCCATGACCGGTACCGTGAGCAGCCTGAACGTATCCGTTGCGACGGGCATCTGTTTATACGAAGCTTTCCGGCAACGTACTTTAATCTGACACAAGGTGCTTAACGATTCATGACGATACCCAGCCTTGAAATCAATAATATACACAAACGTTTTGGTGATGTTGAGGTTCTGAAAGGTGTCTCCATCAGCGCCCAAAAAGGCGATGTGATTGCCATATTAGGTTCAAGCGGCTCAGGTAAGAGCACTTTGTTGAGATGTATTAATCTATTGGAAATTCCGGATGAAGGCGACATTTCAGTTGCGGGCGAACAAATTCATCTTGACCCTAAAAGCAAGCATAAGAACAAGGGTATGAATAAGCAGCAGATCGACAGGCTGCGTACTCATTTGGGCATGGTGTTTCAGGGCTTTAATTTATGGCCGCATAAGACAGTCCTGGAAAATGTCATCGAAGCGCCGGTGCATGTGCTCAAACGAAATAAAGCTGAATGTGTCCTGGAAGCCAGGCAGTTACTGGCAAAGGTTGGCCTGTCTGAACGCGCGGATGCCTATCCCAGCCAATTATCCGGAGGCCAGAAGCAGCGCGTAGCGATTGCTCGTGCCCTGGCGATGAATCCGGATGTATTATTGTTTGATGAACCGACTTCTGCACTGGATCCTGAACTGGTAGGTGAAGTCCTTAAAGTAATGAAAGATTTGGCGGAAGAGGGGAGGACCATGTTGGTGGTCACCCATGAAATGGGCTTTGCCAGAGAAGTAGCTTCGCGTGTTATTTTTATGCATCAGGGCATGATAGAGGAAGACGGTTGCCCGGATCAGGTCTTCGATCATCCGAAATCAGCCCGCTTCAAACAATTTCTTTCAAACATCTACAAATAGTTTTATATTTTTAAACAGCTGTCGCTCTGTATGCGGGGAAGGTAGCTCTACTTATTACTAATAATAAATGCCTTAACAAGGAATACTATAATGAATAAATGTCTATCAGTCGGTTTGATTGTCCTGCTAACGGCCTTCGCCAGCTATACCCAGGCTGAAAAATTGCGCATGGGTACCGAAGGTGCGTATGCCCCCTTTAATTCACTGAATAATAAAGGTGAGTTGGAAGGGTTTGATATTGATATCGGCAATGCATTATGTGCCGAAATGAAAGTGGAATGCGAATGGGTGACAGCCGATTGGGATGGCATGATACCCGCATTGATGTCGAAAAAATTTGATACCATCATCGCATCCATGTCGATTACCGACGAACGTAAACAGAAAATAGATTTTACCAAAAAGTATTACACCAGCCCGGTTAAGTTTGCGCGACCTAAAGGCAGCAAATTCGAAATAACTGAAGCCGGCTTGAAAGGCAAAGTTATCGGGGTTCAGGGGGGAACCGTCACAGAAAATTTTGTTAAGGCTCAATTTGGTAAAGTTGCCGAGGTCAAATCCTATGGCCAGCAGGATGAAGCGAATCTGGATTTTGTTTCTGGTCGAGTTGATTTAATTGCAGCGGATTCATTTGTTCTCTATGACTTTTTAGCCAGCAAAGATGGCAGTTTTGCCGAAGCCGTGGGGCCGGATTTCGATGATCCAAAATACTTGGGAGAAGGCATCGGTATTGGTATTCGCAAAGGTGAAGAGCAACTTAAGGAGAAGTTGAACGCAGCGATAAAAGCGATTCGGGCAAACGGTGTGTATAAAAAAATCAATGATAAATATTTTGCATTTGATGTTTACGGCGCGCAATAAACGAGAAAACGAAGGCAGCTATGAAGGTTATTCGTGTTTGATCTGGAAGGCTATGCGCCCATTATCATTGCAGGTTTAAAAAATACCCTGCTCGTGGGGTTTAGTGCCATGTGTCTGGCGATGCTCTTTGGATTGCTGGGCGCATGGGCAAGAAATTCCTCAACCGCTGTTATTCGTTTTGCTGCTCATAGCTACACCACCGTGGTTCGGGGTGTACCCGAACTGATCCTCTTACTGCTTTTCTATTATGGCTTTCCTCAGCTTGTACAGGATTTTTCTGCTTCCTTAGGCTATGAACTGACGATTAACCTGAATCCTTTCATCGCAGGCACACTCACCATTGGCTTTATCTATGGTGCTTTTTGTGCAGAAGTGTTCCGGGGGGCCTTTAATGCTATACCCAAGGGGCAGGCTGAGTCTGCCCTGGCACTGGGTATGTCGGGCTGGCTTTTGTACAGGCGTATTTTACTGCCACAAATGATGTATTTCGCGCTGCCGGGTCTGGGTAATGTCTGGCTGGTGCTGATTAAGGCCACAGCGCTGATATCGGTTATTCAGTTGGATGAGATTATGCGCATGGCTAAAATAGCCGCAAATGCCACAAGAGAACCCTTTACGGCCTATTTCCTTGCTTCGTTGTTATTTCTGGGTATTACGGTGTTATCGATGATCGGGCAGCACTATCTCGAGAAAAGATGGTCCAGGGCAGGAGCGCATTAATGGAATCCTCGCAATTACTGTCTTATTTGCCAAGGTTGATGGACGGTTTCTGGATAACCCTCAGCATTACCGGTTTATCCGTTATTATCGGACTCATCCTGGCAGTGCCCATTGCAATCATGCGTCTTTCATCGAATAAACTGCTCCAATGGCCCAGTTATTTCTTTATTTTCTATTTTCGTGGCACCCCCTTGCTGGTTCAATTGTTTCTTGTTTATTACGGGAGTGGACAATTCCGGCATGAACTCACCGAGTTAGGTCTGTGGGTGTATTTCCGGGAGGCCTACTTTTGTGCCGTATTCACGCTGACATTGAACACCTGTGCCTATACCGCTGAAATCGTTCGTGGCGCCATACAAGCCGTGCCGAAAGGTGAAATTGAGGCGGGTCGTGCCTGTGGCATGTCAGGCTTGTTGTTATATCGTCGAATTATTTTCCCCAGTGCCCTGCGTGCCGCTTGGCCAGCCTATGGTAACGAGGTTATCTTTTTGATGCAGGCCTCATCGCTGGTGAGTATTATCACCCTTCTGGATTTGACTGGCGTGGCAAGGCGCATCATTTCAGAAACCTTTGCGGTGTATGAAGTTTACCTGATGGTTGCGGTACTTTATCTGCTGATTACCTATATGCTGGTATTTATTTTCAAGATGATTGAAAAACGTCTTCAGCGTCATCAACAGCACTCGGCTTAGTACTCTTTGTTTGGTTTATTCAGTATCTTTCGTTAATTCATCTCTGGAATCCTATGATGTCTTCTCCCTATGTCGTGAATGCGGTGTTATTGCTCGTGGCTTTGCTATGGGGAGTAGGATTTGCCCCCCAGCGCCTGGCCATGGATACCCTGGAACCGATGGCGTTTAATGCTTGGCGATTTGGCTTTGGTGCCTGCACATTACTTGTTTTTATGCTCTTAAGTCGATCGCCCAAAACCGATTTGGTTCAACCCAGAGTGGTGCTGGCAGGCTTGGTAATGGGCTTGATGTTAGCGGCCGGTGCAGGGTTGCAACAAATCAGTTTAGGCATGACTAAGGTGGCGAATGTTGCTTTCATTACCGGGTTTTATGTCGTTTTCGTACCAGTAATTGGTTTATTTCTGGCACAAAGATATCCATTGATCACCTGGTTGGGTGGTTTG
>JBFHPN010000124.1:0-6530 GCA_041592735.1 Oleiphilaceae bacterium
CCCCAGTTTTATTCGGAAGAGGCTCAGCTGACACCGAATGGACCGTTGGGCTGGCGCGATACGCATGCACTGCGTAAGGATAAAAAACAGGTCGATATTGCCTTGGCGGTGAGTAAATATCTGGCGGTTGATCAGGTTTTCTATACGGTTATTATTCATGATCTGACTGAACGCAAGCGCATCGATCAGATGAAAAATGAATTTATTTCCACGGTCAGTCATGAATTAAGAACCCCGTTGACGTCTATCAAAGGGTCCTTAAGCCTGGTGAATTCGGGTCGGCTGGACTCAACGCCAGATAAGAAAGAAACGCTCTTGAGACTCGCATTTGATAACTGTTTACGGCTTGAAAGGTTGGTCAATGATTTGCTGGATTTCGATAAAATGAATGTCGCATCTGAAATAGATGTGCATTATGAGGTCATCAGCCTCGTACCCCTGATCGACCAGGCAATCAGCTCCTTACAAGGCTATGCTCAGCATGCGCGTATTACTTATACGTGTGAGATTGATCCTGATGCGCATGTGCAGGTTAAAGCAGATGCCGGAAGATTGGTGCAAGTCTTGGTTAATCTGCTGTCTAACGCGGTGAAATATTCGCCCGAGGAGGGTGAAATTATCATTCGGGTGAAACGAAATGGCAGCTCTGTCAGGGTCATGGTGATCGATCATGGCCCGGGTATACCCGAAGCGTTTATTGGCCGGGTATTTGAAAAATTTGCCCAGGCGGATTCATCAGATACTCGGCGAGCAGGCGGAACTGGCCTCGGCCTTGCTATCTCCAAAAAAATTGTGGAAATGCATGGTGGTCAGATAAGTTTTGAAACCGAGCCAGGTAAGGGAACCCGCTTTTATTTTGATTTGCCCATCGTGGCCTCCGTCTAGTCTTCGCGTTATCATGTTATTGACATGAATAAATACCTTAGCCGGGCGGCTATGCTGTCGCCTCCGCTCCGCCTGTCATTCAAATAACTTGGAGTTGATCATGCCTCATAAGAATTCGGCAGCACTTCCTTTTGGCAGTATTCTAGGTTACGCGCCAGGCGGGGTAGCTGCTTATTCCTCCGACTACGAGACGGCCTCTAAAGAGGACTATCCCACTCGAAGTGCCTATCGCAGTTATCTGGATGGTATTTATATGGGCTACAAATGGCAGTGTGTCGAATTTGCCCGGCGCTGGATGTATCTCAATAAAGGCTATATTTTTGATGATGTCGCCATGGCTTATGATATTTTTGAGCTGCGAACGGTGCGCGATTTAAACACTAATAGCCGTCTACCGTTTCGTGCTTTTGCCAATGGCAGCCGAACCCATCCCGAGGTCGGAAGTTTGCTGATATGGGAAGAAGGCGGAGAATTCGAGGATACCGGGCATGTTGCCGTGGTGACAGAGGTTGCTCCTGATTTCTTGCGTATCGCTGAACAAAATGTCGGCCACCAAGCCTGGCCACAGGCTCAGAACTATGCACGAGAACTGAAGGCCAGAATTGCCGACGACGCCGGCTATTGGGTGGAATGTTCCTATGCGGATGGCACTATTCTTGGCTGGATGACCCAAACCGAGGCAACTCTGGATGCTGAGCCAGATCCGATGACGGACCCGGAATTGTCCACGATAAAAGCCTTGTCGGTTGATGCGGGTGAATTACAGAAAAAAACCTGGCTCAATATCGCTAACGAAGATGAAGCCGCCTTTGTCGAGATGATGGGCGGGCATTTTCTAAGCAGTCGCGAGGAAGATCAAACTCGCTATTTTGCTTTATCCAGAAGTGCGAAAGAAGATCTTGAATATGCCACTAATGAGTTGCATGGTTTATTCATGCACGCGACCGATTATGTCTTAGCGCACCCCGAATTACTTGAGCATTTCAATTTGCCGCGGTCGGTGCTGCCAAAGTTGAGGCAGTCCTGGGAAAACCGTTTGAATCAGCTGATCACCAGCCGCTTCGATTTTGCACTGACGCCAGAAGGCTTGAAGGTCTACGAGTATAATTGTGATTCTGCATCCTGCTACATGGAAGCGGGCAAGGTGCAGGGTAAGTGGGCCGATCATCTGCATATTAAAGATGGTGAAGATGCGGGTGCTGGGTTGTTTCGGGCTCTTTCCAAAGCCTGGAAGAAAAGTCATGCAAAGCAATTGGTGCATATTCTCCGTGATGATGAGCCGGAAGAAAAATACCATGCCTTGTTTATGCAGGAGGCGCTTAATAGTGCTGGTATCGCTACGCGGATTATCATCGGGCTAGAGGGTTTGAGCTGGGATGAACAGGGCAATATACAGGATGATCAGGGGAATCTGGTGCAATGGGTCTGGAAAACCTGGTCCTGGGAAACGGCACTAGATCAGATTCGCGAAGAATGTGATGAAGATGCTGAGCAGCGAAGTGTGTACGAACCGCGCTGGAAAATGGGCAAAGCCTTGCGCTTGTCAGATGTGTTGTTTCGTGAAAATGTCATGGTGTTTGAGCCCTTATGGACATTGATCCCCAGTAATAAAGCTATATTGCCGGTGTTATGGAGCCTTTTTCCTAATCATCCATTGCTCTTAAACAGCGCTTTTGAACTGAGTGATGAATTACAAGCTACCGGTTATGTGCAGAAACCGATTGTTGGCCGTTGCGGAGCGAATATCAGCCTGATTGATCAACATGCGCAATTAGTGGAGCAGACCGAGGGTCAATTTTCGAGCCAGTCGATGATTTATCAGCAATTATTTCCTCTGCCAAAAGTGGGCGATCATTATGTGCAGATTTGCACCTTCTCTGCGGCAGGCATTTATGCTGGTGCAGGCGTGAGGGTGGATGCGTCTCCGATTATCAAAAGCCATAGTGACTGTCTGGCGCTGAGATTTTATGATGATGTTGCCTTTAAAAATCTTAAAGCCATTTAATGTTGTCGACTGACTATGAATGCCGATTATTTGTTTGTCTACGGTACCTTGAGAAAAAACGGGGGTGCAGCGCTGCAGCCGTATCTTGCCCGTCATTGCAGTTTTACTGGCCAAGCCTTTTTTCAAGGGCGTTTGTTTTCTTTGGGGGCATATCCTGGCCTTGTAGCAAGCAACTGCCCGGGGGATCGTGTGGTGGGAGAACTCTACCAACTGCCAGATGCCACGCAAGCTGATCTATTAAATGATATTTTGGCATGTCTGGATGCCTACGAAGAGTGTTCTGCAGATGACCCGGAACCGCACGAATATTCTCGTGTCATGGCCAGTGTATCGATGGAGGATAACACCAAAGTCAATGCCTGGGTTTATCTCTATAATCGGGATTGTTCAGGCTTAACCCAAATCACCTCGGGCGACTTCTTTTCCGAAAAAACTTCGATATAGGTCTTCAAGACTTATAAAACACCGAATTGTTTGAAAAGAGTCTGTTTGATTGTCTCTAACTCGCCTGATTCTTCCATCTCTGTCAGCGCCTGGTTAATGTTGCTTAACAGAGATAGTTTTGACGATTTTTTGCCAATAAATAAGTGCCAGTTCAAGGTTTCGATAACAGGGCTTTCGAAAGTTAAGAGTTTATCTTGCAGACCTAGTTCTTTTGTCTGATAACGGAACATCTCAGCTTGTTCAATATATAAATCTGCTCGATTTAAGGTGAGTAAAAGAGGGATCTTTGTGGCATCCCGAATACGTGAGATATCCTGCATATTTTTTAAGGCCTGATCATGCCAGCCCGATCCCAGCATATAGATATGGCGAATCTCCGGCATGGCTTCAAGATCTTCCAGGCGCTTTATCTGGTTCAAACGATCAATATGAGGATTGTGTTTGCTGGTGTGCATTACAAAGCGGGTGCTGTAAAAAGGCAGGGTTGTTTTTTCTGTATAGTCAGCCCGTTCAATGGTCGGAACGGTAAAGAATGCATCTTTTTGTCCCGCTTTCACTAATGCTTGGCAACGTGCCCAGGGGCAGGCTTCATGAATAACGTTTATGCCTAAGCGCTTGACCAGAACCTCCTCCACAAACTGCTTTTGTATGCCAAAAGCAACGGTGTTATCTCCCCAGGCAAAGGGTTTGTAGTCGGCACCATAGGTGACGCTTAAGGTTTCTTCTGCCATGCAGTTAAAAGGCAGATATAACAAGCAAAGAAAGATTGAAAGTCTAAGCATGACTTAATGTCCCGTTTCTAGAATCAGCTAATTATAGACATCTTCTGTTAATGATGGAGATGATATTAATCAGCTTTAATCAATTAAGGGATAAAGGAAGGCTCAGTACTAATGCAAGCCCAATGCGCTGGCTTTCGCTGCGGGGTTCAAGGAAGGTCAGGCTGCTGCTGCCATTGCTGATAGTTTTAGGTTGGCTCTCTGCAAATTCCCATTGACGATAAAACAAGGAAAAACCAACGCGGGTATGGTCCTGTAAGGTGTAGAGATAATCGATCGTGCTCTCAAAACCCTTGCCTGAACCTAAATCCAGAGTGGGTGAGCCATAACCTAGTTCCGTCAGGTCAACACCAAATTTTCCGGAAAATATCTTAATAAAGGCAGCACTGAAGGCAAGTTCATGGCCTTGTTGCTTGATCAAAGGAAACGACAGGCCGATATCAAGGCTTGGCCAGCGATAATCTTCATCTAGCCCAATAACAGGATATCGTGCCTGGATGGAGCGAGACCATTGATCCCAGTTAAGGGCAAAAAAGGGTTGAACATAAGGGGATAGACGGGTCGCGCTAAGGCGATAGCTGGCACGAAAAAGTTTAGTGCTGGTCTCGGTCTGATGCGGGCTGCCACTTTGGGTTTGTCCATCATAATCGACCTCGCCAGCCAACATAGAAAGCATGAATTGCTGGCTTAGCGCTTCGGTTGAATGACGTACAAAAACAGCAACCCCAGGTAGCAGGCCACTTTCTGTATTCAGGTTCTCGTCACTACGGTTGAATTCGCTATAGTCGAAGTGCTGCAAGAGGGTCGTGAAACCCGCTTCAAATGTGCTTTCCGCAGAGGAAACTGTTGGGATGCAAAGTAGGCAAGCTAGATAAACGAAACGCAATGACATGGCTCAGTGTTTACTCAGTAAGCATTAAAAAAGCGGATACATGACCCGCTACTTAAAATAGATTAGTTCTAAAAAAAACTCCCGGAGACGCTTCCGTTTGTCCAGGTGCCTGAACGGGTACAGTCAGATTCAAACTCAATCGTGCCGGATGAGCCATTAGTCGAACTGAAGACCAATGAGCCACCATCTGGCACTGAGCGGCAGTTGCCGTAAGTCAGGCTGTTAAATGAAATCGACACACGGCCCCAGCGACCGTGATAAAAGATGGCGCTGCCGATATAGCCGGTTGATGCCGTACCCGATACCGAAAAAGAGGAAATTCTATGGATCCGACCATCACTGCCTACAAAGTCGGAGCTGTAAACACATGAGCTGGTATTCGCACACTCTACATGCATATTCAGTGTGATCGTAGGACGCCCTGGCTGGCTGATACGGAAGTTGCTAAAGGTAATAGAATAGCCTGCTGAATGATCAGAGTAATTGTTATAGTGAAAACGTACACGGCCAGTGCTTGTAATGGTTGTGTAAGTCATTCGGCAGGCGTTGTAGACAAAGTTTAGAGTGACCGGGCCGGTCTCGTGGGAGGGTTCGTTAACTGATACAGAACCTGAAGAGCATTTGTCTTCTAAAATTAATGCAGAAGGCAGCATTGACAGTTTGGCGGATTCAATAATGAGTAGATTAATTTCGGCTAAGTCTATCACTGAGGCGTTTTTAATATCGATGGCAAGAGGGGCAGAACCTTCTGAAGTTGCTGCGTTGAAAACTGACTCACCCGCCGCAGAGCCGATTTCTTCAGCATTATCAGCACTAATGGCAGCGGGCGTTGTGTTCCCTTTATAACTGATGCCACCATTATCACTTAATGTGCTGCCATCGCCACCACATGCACTCAATATTAGCGCAAGGCATACAAGACCGAACTGTTTCATATGAAGTCCCTCTCAAATAATTTAATAACGGCACAATAAAAAATAATTTCGGCGATTATAAATTGTTCTGTTCTCTGTCGCATCGGAATTTGTGTAAACGCGTAGGTATTTTCTAAAAATGTATAGGGAGGCACGTTTTTTATTAGTGAGTATAAAAAATTACTTGGGGTGGCAGGGAGTGTAAGCGTTAAATGTGTGTGAATTTTGTACAAATCACCTCGACTTTTCCCTTGGGTGTCTTTATAGTTCGCGCCCTTCTTGTGTTCATTTCTTGAGGCGCTTCTGGCTGTTTGAGCCTGAAGCGATCAGCTGAGCCAGCCATTTTATACGTTGTTTTTAGGGTGCATCTTTTGATTTCTACCGCCAATATCACCATGCAGTTTGGTGCGGAACCATTATTCGAGAATATTTCTGCAAAATTTGGTAACGGCAACCGTTATGGTTTGATCGGTGCTAATGGTTGTGGCAAGTCCACGTTCATGAAAATTCTCAGTGGGGCTCTGGCGCCTACCTCGGGCAATGTCTCGATTACCCCCGGTGAAAAGTTGGGGGTGTTGAGCCAGGATCAGTTTGCCTTTGAAAAGTATAGC
>JBFHPN010000125.1:0-6528 GCA_041592735.1 Oleiphilaceae bacterium
GGCCTAACAATATTGGACTCTTGTGTTCAAGATTAGCTTCACGCATAGTAAGCTTAAACGTATACCTCACTACCCGCTGAGACAAAACATGAAAAACCCGAAAAAGGTGCTCTTGGTCGATGACAGCCGAATATCACTGATGATGCTTAAAGCGATCATTAACGCCAATTATCCGCAGTGGGAAATTGCCGAAGCAGTGAGTGGCGAGAGTGCACTGAAACTGTGCGAATACACTAAATTTGATTTTATTTCCCTGGATATGAACATGCCCGGGCGCGATGGCCTGACTATTTCTCCAGAATTACAGGAATTATGTCCGGATGCCAAGATAGCGTTATTAACGGCTAATTTTCAGGAAAGGGTAAAAGACAAAGCCAAGGCGCAGGGCTTAAGCTTTATTCCAAAACCCATTACAGAAGAAAAAATAATTGATTACTTAAGCAAGCATGTTGAGTAAAGGTGGCAATACCCGGAACATCATCTATTCCGGGTATCTTGTCGGGGCTGATAATGACAACAAAAAGACTTATTATCGCCCTATTGAGTTGTCTTGCTGATTCATTCCAGATTTAAGGGCGGTATATGTTTAACGAAATTTTTTCATTGATCCTGGATACACTTTCTTCCTTGTATTTGATGATCATTTTGATGCGCTTTATTTTTCAATTATCCCGGGCAGATTTTTATAATCCAATTTCACAATTTGTCGTTAAAGCGACGAATCCCGTGTTACTTCCTTTGCGTAGGGTCATCCCTTCGATGGGCGGTATTGATACAGCATCAATCGTTTTTGCGGTCGGTTTTCAGGCACTGGTTGTTGTCATCAAACTGCTTTTGCTGGGCAACGGTATGGCCAATCCATTATTTATCCTGGCTATATCGGCTGTGATGGTACTGGATGTGATACTCAATATTTATTTCTGGTCTTTAATAATAATGATCATCAGCAGTTGGATCGCGCCGGGCAGCGGCCATCCCGCGCTGGTGTTAATCAATCAGATTGTTGAACCAATCATGCAGCCTTTCAGAAAATTATTACCTCCGATGGGTGGCCTGGACTTATCGCCTATTTTGGCTTTTCTTGCCATAAAAGTGCTCGAAGTTGTTGTTAGCGGTTTGCATGGGCAAGTGCTTGCCTTGGCTTATTAGGTACCTTCATGACTAGTAATGAACTTTCCGAACAGGTCAGCGTCTATTATGAATGGAAGCGGGAGCTCATTGCTAAAATTGATTATTTCCAGAACTGGCTGATACAGAATAATCTGAATTCTTTCGATATTGAACAACGTCTCGAACAAGGCAAGCAATTACTCATTGAGGATCAGCTAACCATTGCTATGGTCGGTGAATACTCCCGAGGTAAAACAGAGCTGATAAATGCTCTGCTTTTCTCCGAGTTCGGCCAAAGGATTCTACCTTCAAAAGCGGGCAGAACTACGATGTGCCCCACCGAAATTTATTTTGATCAGAAAGAACAGAGAAGTTTCCTCAAGTTGCTTCCGATCGAAACCCGGCTAAAGCATGAAACCATTCAAAGCCTCAAGGCTGATGACTCATTGTGGCACGACCTTGATATCAATTTGGATGATCCGGCCGGAATGGCAGAAATACTTAATGAACTAGCGGCAACCAAAGTGTTAAGTGCCGGCCAGGCGCAAGCCCTCGGTTTTGACCAGCGTATGCTGGAAAGTGAAGGTGGCCCGGGTAACCAGGTGCGTGTTCCGGTATGGCGCCATGCATTGTTGAGTCTGGATAATCCGTTGTTACGCAAAGGCATTCGTTTCCTGGATACCCCGGGTCTGAACGCTTTAGGGTCTGAACCTGAATTAACGATTAGTATGCTCCCCAAAGCGCAGGCGATAATTTTTATGTTGAGTGCGGATGCAGGGGTCACCGCCAGTGACATGGCGATCTGGAAACAGTTTATTGATCATCGGCATGCTGATTATCGTGCGGGGCGTTTTGCGGTTCTCAATAAAATAGATGTTCTGTGGGATGATCTTCAAGGTGATGACTATGTGAATGAGTCAATTCAGAAAATACGCACAATTACCGCAGAACAACTTTCCCTCGATCAAGAAGATGTTATTGCCGTATCTGCAAAAAAAGCCCTGATTGGCAAAATACATGGCGATCAGTCACTGATCAAACGAAGCGAGCTTCCCTATCTTGAAGGCGTCATTGTTCAGCGCATACTGGAACAAAAAGAACATCTTATTTTTGATGACCTGGTGGCGGATATTCAGCAAATGATTCATGGCTCAATGGCAATATTAAATCAGCGCCTTGCATCAATGTATGAACGTTTTGAAACGCTAGAATTGCCGGAATCAAGTAAACAGAAAATTGCACAGTTGGCAAAATATTCACATGCTGAACATGAACGGTATTACAAGAAACTCATTACTCTGAAATCAAGCAGACGTTTGCTTCACTCTCAAGGAGAAATTCTCCAGCAACAAGTCAGCCCTCTGCGCTTTAAGGCGATGATTAAAAAAACGCGACGTGCGCTTAATGATAGCTGGAGTACCCTTGGTTTAATGCGCTGCATGAATCAATTCTTTAAACAGATGGATACCGAGTTTGCCAACATTGAGATAGAGGCCAAGCTGGCAGATAAGATGGTGCAGGCTATTTATCAGCGGTTTAAAGCAGATATTGATGCGACACATCTGCAGCCCAAAGTGTTTTCAATTGCAAATCAACGAGAGGCCTTAACGCTGCTCCGGGGAAAGCTGATGGAGTTCTGCAGGCAGCCTAAAATGTTTATGACCGAACAAAGCCTCTTAATTGAACACTTTTTTGCCACCTTTGTTAAAGAAGTCGAGCAAATACAGCAAGAAGTCTATGAAATAGCCGTGCAATGGCCAGACAATGCCTTAATGCCTTTAATGAATTACGCGCAAGAGCAGAAAAAGATTCTCGAAAGCCAGCTTAGCGAATTGAAGCGGCTTGCCAGTTCGAGCAAAGAAATGAAAGCCCAGCAGAATGAATTGAAAAATCTGATCGAGCATACTGAAAAAGAATTGAATGTTATCCAAGTATTTCAGGAAGATCTTACCAAAACCAAATTCAGCCACGAAGAAGTGTGCCTCTAGACGGCTGGCATCGTTAAGATATTGCCATTCGATAAAGGGGCGTTTACACTCCGCTTTCAATTGAACTCTGGAATAAACGGTCCGAATGTCCAATCAACACCTCTCAAAATCTCAGTCTTCCGAAATAACTGATGCTCTTCACCACTCTGTAGGTATTGTTACGCCTCAAGTGCTCCACTTTGATGAACCACTTTCTCTGGTGAGTGGTAAAACGCTCAAGCAATATAGCCTCGTTTATGAAACCTATGGGGAGCTGAATGCAAACCGTTCTAATGCGGTGCTTATTTGTCATGCGCTGAGCGGCGATCATCATGCTGCTGGCTTTCATTCAGAAGATGAAAATAAACCAGGGTGGTGGGATAGTTGTATCGGGCCGGGCAAGCCTATCGACACTAATCACTTTTTTGTTGTCTGCCTGAATAATCTTGGGGGATGTAATGGCTCAACCGGCCCCAATCAAGTTAATCCTGACACCGGGCAATTGTACGGGCCAGATTTTCCGATTATTACGGTGAAGGACTGGGTAGCAAGCCAGGTGCGTCTGGCAGACAAGTTAGATATAAAATGTTGGGCTGCGGTTGTCGGCGGCAGCCTTGGTGGGATGCAAGCACTGGCCTGGTCGCTGTACTATCCTGATCGTTTAAAGCATGCCGTGGTTATTGCCTCTACACCCAAGCTGACGGCGCAGAATATTGCATTTAATGAGATCTCCCGCAAAGCCATTACTTCGGACCCGGATTTTCACCAAGGGCATTATTACCGTTTTAATACCTTGCCTAGTAAGGGCTTGATGCTCGCCAGAATGATTGGCCACATCACCTATTTATCGGATGCCTCAATGGGCGAGAAGTTTGGCCGCGAGCGTAAAACCGAGGCCTTCAATTTTGGTTATGATGTTGAATTCGAAGTAGAAAGTTATCTTAATTATCAGGGCGAACGCTTTTCAAAAATGTTCGATGCCAATACCTATCTGCTGATGACGCGTGTGCTGGATTATTTTGATCCGGCCTCTGATTTTGGAGGCTCTCTTGAAAAAGCATTCGAGCATGCAACCTGCAGTTACTTTGTGGTTTCTTTTAGTACCGATTGGCGTTTTTCACCGGAGCGATCTGAACAGTTAGTTGAGGCGATGATCAAGGCTGGTCGCCCGGTCAGTTATGCAGAAGTGGATGCTCCCTACGGGCATGATGCTTTTCTGATTCCCACTGAGCGTTATATGGCGATTTTTTCGGCTTATATGCAACGAATCATTCGGGAGATCGAACAATGAGAGCCGATCTGAAATTGATTGAGCCGTGGATAAAACCGGATTCTCAAGTATTGGATTTGGGTTGTG
Source organism: Oleiphilaceae bacterium (assembly GCA_041592735.1). Classification (GTDB taxonomy): domain Bacteria; phylum Pseudomonadota; class Gammaproteobacteria; order Pseudomonadales; family Oleiphilaceae; genus PZPK01. The sequence goes on from JBFHPN010000125.1 coordinate 4,435, forward strand.
GCGATGGCACCTTGCTGGCACATCTGCAGGAAACCAAAAGGGTGAGAGGCTACGGCCTGGAAATAGATGCCAAACAAATAACCCGGTGTATTGAAAAAGGGGTCAGTGTTATTGAGCATGATCTCGATTCAAAAGGTTTAAAGAGTTTTGCGGATCAACAGTTTGATACGGTGATCATGACCCAGGCGCTGCAAGCTGTGCGACGCCCGGACGTGATGCTGGAAGAAATGTTGCGTCTTGGAAAGCAGGGAATCGTGACGTTTCCAAATTTCGGATATTGGCGTTGCCGCCATTATTTACTTTGGAAAGGAAAGATGCCGATGTCAAAAAGTTTACCGCATCGATGGTATAACACGCCCAACATACATTTATGTACCTTCAAAGATTTTGAAGAACTGTGTCGTCAGAAGCACATAAAAATATTAAACAGAACGGTGGTCGATGCCCAATTTGCGCAAAGCCGCTTTGCCAAAATGTGGCCAAATTTATTTGCCGAGTTTGCGGTTTATCGTATTGCACGTTAAGTAACGCGGCTATTTCGAGAGGTGGTTTATGCACTATCTGAAACTCAGTTTAACGTCGTTTTGGCTTTTAGTTCTGGTGAGTGTTAGCCATCATGTGTCTGCCGAACAAAAAAAAGTATTTGATGGCCCTGATGGCAGTGAATATGAAGTTCATTACATTGCCTTTACCAGTACCTTTCTCGATCCGGAAGTGGCCAAACAATACCAAATAGTAAGAAGCAAGGCGCTGGGTGTAGTTAATATCAGCGTGCTCAAAGTAGACCCTGATGGCAAGAAAAAAGCTGTTGGCGCGGTGGTTCAGGGTAAAATGACGAATGATATTCAACAAACACAATTCTTATCCTTTCAGCAGATAGTAGAAGGACCGGCCATTTATTACCTGGCCCAGCTTCAATTTCGGGAGGGGGAGAATCTTACGTTTGATATGACAGTGTTTCCAGAGGGTAGTGTTCAGCCGCTGAAATTCCGGTTTGTTCAAAATTTCTATAATGACTAGGTTTTCTTATGAAATCGAAGGCCGGTTTTTTGTGCCAAGGCATCAGTTAACATGTTATTTAGTAAGAGGTCTTGATGAAAGTAGTGTTGGCCAGCGGTAATCAGGGTAAAGTCAGAGAATTAAGTGATTTGCTCAGCGCGCATCATATTGATGTTCTCCCGCAAACAGAATTTGGTATTGAGTCGCCAGAAGAAACAGGCCTGACCTTTATTGAAAATGCGCTTATTAAGGCTCGATTTGCAGCAGAGAAAACCGGTCTTCCTGCAATTGCAGATGATTCTGGCTTATCTATCCCTGTTTTAAAGGGTGCCCCGGGTATCTACTCGGCGCGATATTCTGGTGAACACGCCACAGATAAAACCAACATTGAACGGGTGCTGAAAAATCTTAGCGGTATAAGCACGCCAGAACGGGCCGCTATATTTAATTGTGTATTGGTTTATTTAAGGCACGCCAACGACCCTACCCCAATTGTTTGTCACGGACAATGGCATGGGCAGATTACCGAAACGGAAATGGGTGATGGTGGCTTTGGTTACGACCCAATATTTTGGGTGCCCGAAAAAAACTGCACAGCAGCGCAGCTTACCAAAGCAGAAAAAAATGCAATTAGCCACCGAGGAAAAGCGCTGGCATTATTGGTCAATCAGCTGAAGGATGAACTGAAACGCGTGCCGGCGTCATGACCGAAGACCTGCCTCCATTAAGTCTATATGTGCACCTTCCCTGGTGCGTCAAAAAGTGTCCGTATTGTGATTTTAATTCCCATACTGGTCTGATGATTCCAGAGCAAGCCTATCTTGCACAACTCAAACAAGACTTGCTGGCGGATATGATTTTCACGAAAGGCAGAGCCCTGCGCAGTATTTTTTTCGGTGGCGGTACACCCAGCTTGATGAGTATAGCCTTCTATCAAAACTTGCTTGATTTTGTGACCCGCCATCTTGAAATAACAAAGGATACAGAAATCACCCTGGAAGCCAATCCCGGTACCACTGAAGCCGATAAGTTTAAGGGCTATCGAGATGCAGGAATTAATCGTTTATCGCTGGGTGTGCAAAGTTTCCAGCCAGA
>JBFHPN010000126.1:0-6507 GCA_041592735.1 Oleiphilaceae bacterium
AGATTAATCAGAATCTGTCGCAGGCGTTTTTCATCCGCCATAACGGTTTTAGGTAAGCGCCCTCGCAGGTGGTAGTGAAAGTGAATACCCTTCTGGCTCGCCTGCATGCTAAACATGTTCGCCAATTCATCCAGCAACTGAGGCAAAGCAATTCGGTTACGGTAGAGTTCAAGCCGCCCGGCTTCGATCTTGGAGATATCCAGCAGACCTTCTATCAGATCAGCCAGATGCTGACCACTTCGATGAATGATATTCAAGCCGCGAGTTTGGTGTTCATTATTATCCGGGCGCTCGGCCAGCAGTTGGGCATAACCGAGAATAGATTGCAAAGGGGTTCTTAACTCATGACTGATACCCGACAGATAACGGCTTTTAGCATCATTGGCTTTTTCAGCATGTTCTTTTGCGCGCTGCAGCTCTTTATCGGTTTTTTCATGCGCCTCTATCTCTCGCATCAGTTTGCGTGTTTGCCGGTTCGATTCCATTTGGGCCACTACCCGGCTTTCATGCGCCAAGAGAAACAACCAGGAAATCACACCTGTCACAATCAGAAAAATAAAAAAGAGCGTCCATAAACTTTGTTGCAGCACCATCTGTTCAGACACAGTGTTGGGCATCATCTGTTTATAGACCAGGGCCAGCAAGGCCGCATTGATAATATTGGTAATCAGCAATAGGCCCAGAAAGCGACCCAAACGTGAATTGATGATGCCTACCGACTTACCGGTCATAAATCGACGCAGGAAATTCGCTAACTGCCTGGACAGGCGCGCATGAGGTTTACAACTATCAAGGCAGCGGACATCCAGAGAACAGCATAAGGAACAGATGGGTTGGGCATAAACGCTGCAATAGCTCATATCTGCCAGCTCGAAACTGTTCTCGCAAACGCCGCATAACACCTGGGGTTCAGCTTGATTTTTTGCAGGTGAGGCACTGGCAAGTTGTTTGGCTTCTTCAATGAGCGGTATCAATTCCGGTGATTGACGTGCCAAATAATATTTTCCTTTGGTCAACCAGGCGATGAGGGGGACGGCAATAAAACATACGATTAAACTGACGAAATGGCTGAGGTTGGCACTCAATTCGCCAAATAAACCTAAATAACTCAACATACCAATTGTTGTGGCCAGCACCATAGAACCTGTGCCTACGGGATTGATATCGTATAAATGGCCGCGCTTGAACTCTAGGCCTTCAGGACTTAAGCCCAGCGGTTTATTGATCAACAAGTCTGCCGAAAGCGAGGCCAACCAACTGACCGCGACGATCGCAAAAATCCCCAATATGGCTTCCAGCACTTTATGAATACCCAGCTCCATCAGGATCAGTGCAATCGTGACATTGAATACCAGCCAGACCACCCGGCCGGGATGACTATGCGTGGCCCGCGAGAAAAAATTCGACCAGGCGATCGAACCGGCATAGGCGTTGGTCACATTAATTTTCATCTGGGAAATAATGACCATGATGGCTGCCAGTACCAAGGCAAATGTCGGTGATTGCGTGAGGTAAGCAAAGGCTCGCTGATACATGAAAGTCGGGTCACTGGCGGTGAAGAAACTGGCGCCCTCCATAATTGCCAGATACGCAATAAATGAGCCGAACAGCATTTTAATCAAGCCGATAAATATCCAACCCGGCCCGGCAAACACCAGCCAGAACCACCATTGTTTTTTATTCTGCTCAGTTTTTTCAGGTAAAAATCGCAGATAATCGACCTGCTCTCCTATTTGGGCCACCAGGGCAAAAAACACCGAGGCGGCGGCCCCAAACAATAACCAGCTAAATTCAGACGCTTCGGGCATTTGTTCGGGCGCAAATGCTGTCCAGTCTGCCATTTTTTCGAATTCGTAGAAGAGTACAATGACGATCGCAAGAACCTGGAGGATCAACCAGAGGGTTTGGGTTCCCACCTGAAATTTACTGATAGTGGTAATACCGCGCATCACTATGGGAATGACCGCAATCGAACATAAAAAATAACCGACAGACAGGGGTATCCCGAATAGCGCTTGCAAGGCAGACGCTAAAATGGCGGCCTCAATGGCGAAAAATATAAAGGTAAAGGAGGCGTAGATTAACGAGGTAATGGTTGACCCTAAGTAGCCAAAACCTGCCCCGCGTGTCAGCAGATCGATATCCAGACCATGCTTGGCTGAATGGTAGGCAATCGGAAAACCGGTGATAAAAAATACCGCAGCCACCACACACATGGCCACCACTGTATTGATAAACCCGTAACTTAAGGTCACCGCTGCGGCAATACTTTCCAATGCTAGAAAAGCCGTCGCACCCAAGGCTGTTTTGCCCACACGGCTGATACTCATATGCCGTGCTTTATGGGCGGTGAAGCGCAAGGCAAAATCTTCAAGGGTTTGATTCGCCACCCATTGGTTGTAATGGCGGCGAACTTTAAGAATCTTTTGCTTGGCAGCGCTCATAGATAGCTAAACTTATTTTTTGGATTTATTTGATTTTAATAATCCATATAAAAACAACACGATTGCAATCACTGCTACAGCCACCTCGAACAGGCCCATGTGATGCTCACCTGCATGCATCTGACCTGCGGCATGTAAACCTTCATGAGCCGCAGAAACAGACGAGATCACCATCAACATCATGACGACGAGTATTTGTTGAATCTTTATCATTTTTAACTCCTTGAACTTAAACAACGGCTTTTGCAGGCGGCAATGTTTTCGCTTCCAGCATACCTTCGGTAATTATAAATTGAATAATGTCATCCAGCCCCTTGGCCACTTTCAAATTTGAAAACACAAAAGGCCGTTCGCCGCGCATCCGTTTGGCATCCTGATCCATCACTTCCAAAGAGGCGCCAACCAAAGGGGCCAGATCAATTTTATTGATGATCAATAAATCGGATTTCGTAATACCCGGGCCACCTTTACGGGGAATCTTATCGCCTGCAGAGACATCGATGACATACAGTGTGAGATCAGACAATTCAGGGCTAAAGGTAGCGCTTAAGTTATCACCTCCACTTTCCACAAACACCACATCCAGGCCAGGATGCCGCGCCATTAACTGGTCAATCGCGGCCAGATTCATTGAGGCGTCTTCTCGAATCGCCGTATGCGGGCAACCACCTGTTTCCACACCCATAATGCGGTCTGCAGACAAGGCTTCATGGCGCGTTAAAAATTGGGCATCTTCCTGGGTATAAATATCATTGGTGACCACCGCAATGTTGTAATGATCTTTCATCGCAGCACACAGCGACCTCAATAAGGCGGTTTTACCTGAGCCAACCGGGCCGCCAACACCGACACGTAATGTTTGTTTTGTTGTCATTTATTGTTCCTTCTTTTGTATCTAATCATCTGATTACGATCTGAATAAACGCGTATACTGGGTTTCATGTAGCGCACTCGCCATTGCTACTGCCGGCAAGCCACCACCGATATCTTCGGTTTGAATCGTGTCCGCCAAATCCAATACGTCGGGCAAAGCTGCTTGAAACCCCATCAATAACTGCTGTGCCTGGGTTTGCCCAAGCGGCACTAGTTTAGTGGCTGCCGCCACCTGATTTTCGAGCCAGGACCAGCTAAGACCCATGGCCGCCGAACGATACGGTATCTGCCAGCTAGCCGCCGCATAGGCAAACAAGCAAACAAAACTGATCGGTTCCTGTTGCTGCTCGGCAAAAGGCATGCTGAAACCAAGACTTTTAAGTAAACGATACAGGGCCTCTCCCATTGCGGTATCGGTTAATCGTAATTCTTTGGTTTCACGAGACGCCAAGACCAGATCATTCAGAAAAGTGAAATGACCCCAGTCTTCTTGCGTGGTGGCCAACATCACTTCACGCAGTACCGGTAAATCCACTCGCGCGATCGTTTCGGAAAGCTGCAGGCTGATCCATTGTTCTACATCCGCTTGTTTTTTTAGCCAACCGCTCTCAACGGCATACTCCAGCCCATGCGAAAAAGCAAAGCCCCCAACGGGTAAGCTGACGCTGCTGAGTTGTAACAAGCGGGCTAAAGCTAAATCCTGGTTCATTAATACTCCAAGGTACTCACATCCAAATTTGCTGGCACAATCGACAAGGATATGACGCTGATTTAGGCATAAAAACGTTCCTTGATCTTGTCGTCTTGTACTGATTAAAACTTGCTAATGTTCATGATGATGCCCACCCTGACTATAAGCGCCCGATTCCGGTTCAAACACAGCCTGTTCATGGCTGATAACCAAGCCCAGCAAATGAATCATCTCTTCCAGAACATGATCGGGTTTGATTCTTAACCAACGCTCGCCCACCTGAATTTTTACATGACGATTACCCAAGTGATAACAGGCGCGTGCAAAGGTATGCCAGTCATCACAACTGGCGTGTGCGACCGTTTCGACGGCACCTTTGACCTGGACAATTTTGCCGCAATTCGACTTTAAGTATTCACCGACCAGCAAAGGCTTACCCCGTTCAAGAAACAGGCGAACTTCTACACCGCTCTCACTGATTAAACGCAAACGCCCTTTATCACGCTGGTCATGCTCCAACACGACAGATTCATTGACCGGTTCATGACAATGCAAACCAAGGCGTTCATAGACTTCTAACATTCATTTTCTCCGCGTTCTTAAAGGGGTCAGAGCCCTTTAGTCTTAAAGAGTCTCGTTCTTAAAGGGCTCTGACCCCTTTAGCGTAAGAACTAAAATAAGGTATACAGTTGCGCAAGCGGTAACACCGTGGCAGGTTCACAGGTGAGTAATTCACCGTCTGCTCGCACTTCATAGGTTTGTGGGTCCACGGTGATCGTGGGCATCCAGTCATTCAAAATCATGTCTTTTTTCCCGATATTACGGGTATTCTTGCAAGCACTTAAATTCCGCGATAATCCGAGCGTTTCACCTATGTTGTTATTCAAGGCAGCTTGAGAAACAAAGGTGATAGACGTTTTCGCGGCCGCGAGCCCCTGTGCCCCAAACATGGGCCGATAGTGGACCGGCTGAGGTGTCGGAATGGATGCATTAGGATCGCCCATCGGCGCGGCAGCGATCATGCCACCTTTGATAATTACCGAGGGTTTAATGCCGAAGAATGCAGGTTTCCACAAGACCAGATCTGCCAATTTGCCGGGCTCGATTGAACCGACTTCATGCGCAATACCATGAGCGATAGCCGGATTAATCGTGTATTTGGCAATATAGCGGCGTGCCCTGAAGTTATCGGCACCGATCGCTTCATCTTCTTTAAGCAGGCCAAACTGAACTTTATTTTTGTGTGCTGTTTGCCAAGTTCGGGTGACCACTTCTCCCACCCTGCCCATTGCTTGGGAGTCCGAAGCGATCATGCTGAACGCGCCGCGGTCGTGAAAAATATCTTCAGCGGCAATGGTTTCTTTACGAATCCGGGAATCGGCAAATGCCACGTCTTCAGGGATTGAGCTATCCAGATGATGGCAGACCATCAGCATATCCAAATGCTCATCCACGGTATTGCGGGTGTAAGGTCTGGTCGGATTGGTGGAAGATGGCAGGACATTCGGATACGCACAGGCTCGTATAATGTCTGGTGCATGGCCGCCACCGGCACCTTCAGTATGATAGGTATGAATCACACGATCCTTGAATGCGGCAATGGTGTCGTCCACAAAGCCGGATTCATTTAGGGTGTCCGTGTGGATCGCAATTTGTACATCGTATTCTTCTGCCACACTCAGGCAGCAATCTATCGAAGCGGGGGTTGTGCCCCAGTCTTCATGCAACTTCAAACCACAGGCACCGGCTTCCAATTGCTCACGCAAGGCTTCGGGCAAACTGGCATTGCCTTTCCCCAGAAAACCGAAATTCATCGGCATGCAATCGGTAGATTGCAGCATTTTACCCAGATACCAGGGGCCCGGTGTGCAGGTAGTTGCATTGGTGCCCGTCGCGGGGCCGGTGCCACCACCAATCATCGTGGTGACGCCAGACATCAGTGCTTCTTCAACTTGCTGCGGACAAATAAAATGAATGTGCGCATCAATACCGCCGGCGGTGAGAATCGATCCTTCTCCGGCAATCACTTCAGTACAGGGGCCGATAATAATATCGACATTATCCTGCACATCCGGGTTACCTGCCTTGCCTACCTTGAAAATTCGGCCCTCTTTGATGCCAACATCGGCTTTGACAATGCCCCAATGATCCAGAACCAGCGCATTGGTAATCACCAGATCAACCGTTTCTGCAGAAGGGCACTGGCTCTGGCCCATGCCATCGCGAATAACCTTACCGCCGCCAAACTTGACTTCGTCGCCATAAGAGGTGAAATCTTTTTCTACCTGAATCCACAGTTCTGTATCCCCCAGACGGACTTTATCGCCGGTGGTTGGCCCGAACATTTGCGCATAACTCTGGCGATCCATGGTTTTGTTGGATGTGCCTTTTACCGGTGTTTTGCTCATGCCGTCTCTCCTTTTACCTGCCCCATCACCTCAGCTCTGAAACCATAAATTGTGCGTGTACCGGCATAGGCGACCAACTCAACTTCACGCC
>JBFHPN010000127.1:0-6485 GCA_041592735.1 Oleiphilaceae bacterium
AGCGGTAGTACCATTACTGATTAATGCGACGGGAATGCTTCCGGATAAGCCATGTTTCATCAGTTTTTCCGAAAGCACGCCAGCTGTTTTGATCCCCATATACACAACCAGGGTGTGATCTTCTCTGGCCAATGCCTGCCAAGGCAGATCAAGCTCGTCATTTTTAAAATGGCCCGTGACAAATGAACAGCCATGCACAAAGTCACGATGCGTCAGCGGGATACCTGAATAAGTCGTACACGCCGAAGCAGACGTAATGCCGGGAACCACTCGACAGGGTACGCCCGCACTCAGCAAGGCTTGTACCTCTTCGCCCCCCCGTCCGAAGATAAATGGGTCACCTCCTTTCAGGCGCGCAACCTTCAAGCCTTGTCGTGCTTTCTCAATCAACAACTCATTAATTTTTTCCTGGGGTAAGGCATGATCGGAACATTGCTTTCCCACATAGACTTTCTCGGCATCTGCTGACACAAGCGCCATAATTTCTTCACTTACCAGGCGATCATAGATCACACAATTTGCTTCCTTTATTATGTTATGCGCTCTAACGGTGAGCAATTCAGGATCTCCTGGCCCTGCGCCGACAAGCACAACTTCTCCGTTCATAAAAGCCCGGCGATTTTCTGCCCCCATCGCAAACAGATGCTTTTTTTCGACCATATTGACGACTTTACTCATAGTGATTCACCTGTTCCTGTTAGACGCCCAGGGCGCTTAAATTAATAGCCTGTACCTGAGAACCAACACTCTCAAGCTTGGATTCTTCATTGGCCGGGAGTCCGATTTCATGATTCTCAAGATAGCAACCCGGATCCTCCCCCCAGTATTCGCCATCTTGGCTGAATGCGCGGACACGTGTATTACCAGCACACACAGAGAAATAGGCACACTCAGCGCAACGGCCGGTGACGGGCCTGGGTTGCTGACGCAGACCCAGCATTAATGGATCCTGGGTATTGGACCAGATATCTGAAAAAGGGCGTTCTTTAACATTGCCCAGGTGATGATTCCACCAGAAAGTATCTGGATGCACATTTCCCAGGTTATCTATATTCGAGATATTGATACCGGAGGAATTCCCTCCCCACTGATCAAGATGCTGACGTAATAAGGCCACCCGCTCAGGAAACCGTTTAGCGGCCCAATGCAACAAATACACCCCATCCGCATCATTATTTCCGGTAACGTATTCAGTTTTCTTGCCAGACACTACGTCATTCCATGCTCGCTCAAACAGAAGATCCATGGCGTCACGTGTCGTTTTAAAATACGCATCACCTTTTTTGTTGCGCTTGCCCCGACCGGAATAATTCAGATGCGATAAGTAAAATTTTTCTACACCGTGCTCATCCATGATGTCTAACAATGCCGGCAAATCCACACTGTTCTGCTGGGTGAGCGTAAAGCGCCAACCGGCTTTAATACCATGTTCACGACACAGTTTTATGCCATTCAAGGCCGCATCAAAGCCACCCTGCATCTGCCGGAAGGCGTCATTATTCTCACGTAGCCCATCAATACTGACGCCGACATAATCAAATCCAACAGCTTGAATCTGTTTAATATTGGTGTCGTTTATCAAGGTACCATTACTTGATAAACCAACATAAAAACCCATGCTCTTTGCACGTTTCGCAATGTCAAAAATATCCGGACGTAGTAAAGGTTCCCCGCCAGACAAGATCAGCACGGGCACCCCAAAGGCTTTCAGATCATCCATAACCGTAAATACTTCAGACGTGCTGAGTTCACCGGGAAAGTGCGTATCGGCAGAAATCGAATAACAATGTTTGCAGGTTAAATTGCAGCGACGGATTAGATTCCAGATCACAACAGGCCCCGGTGGATTTCGCTTCGACCCGCAGGGTGTTTGTTCGTGCAGGATCTTCATATAATGGGTAATTCGAAACATGGTTTTCTCCTGCTCATTCATTAAACGGAGCGTGCCAGGATGACGTCAACAGACTAAAGCCTTTCACGCCGCCGATTTATTCGCATCCAGCCTAAGCCCGGTTTTTTTCAATATACGCGTGCTGTAAAGCACATCCCGGGCTTTCAGGGCATCACCTAATAACACTTTGATTCTTTCAATGTATACTTCCACCTCAGCTTTGGTTTTACCGTGAACCATGGCAAACAGGTTATAGCGCCAGTCGGGCAAATGACGCGGGCGATGATAACAGTGGCTCACAAAGGGCAGGCTGCCTACTTTTTTGCCCAGTTCGTGAATGGCCGCATCATCAACATCCCACACCGTCATCCCGTTGTTGCGGTAGCCTAATTTGTAATGATTTGGCACCGCAGCAATACGTCGGATGATGCCATTCGATAGCATTTTTTCTAATCGCGCCATCACTTCATCAGCAGAGATATTCAGCACCAGGGAGAGCACATGGTAAGGTCTGGGCGCCAGTGGCAACCCTTCCTGAGTCTGAACAATCAGCTGTCGATCAATCACCGAAAGAGATTGCTGTGCAGTTTTTTGTACATCCTTATTGGCGGTATGTTTAAACTGGCCGGGGTTCATGGCTAGGGGATATAAATCCAGATATAAGCCAACAAAATACTCTTCGAGTTTAGGCATGTTATAAACCGGGTACTTTGTTTCCTGTTCAATTCGCCGCAACACATCATCCAGGGCTTCCTGAGTTTCTGTCGCGACCACAAACCACATATTCAGATGGTGATTACGTTGATAATTATGCGCCACCTCAGGAAAGCTATTAACGATCTTACTAACCTGCTTAAACTCTTCCTTAGGAATAGACATGGCTACCAGAGATAAGGCGCCACCCATCGCTTCAGCGTGATACATCGGGCCAAAGCGCGTTAATACCTTTTCACCCAGCAATTGATCCAGCCGCTCGATCAATTCCATTTCACTAAGTTCAAGCTCCCGGGCCACTTCAGCAAAAGGGTATTCACAAATAGGGAACCCGTACTGCAAACGCTGAATGATTTTCAAGTTCACTTTATCCACTATCGATCCCCTCCTGCCGCTGAATAAACAGGTGACGAAAGGCTCGCATTGGCCAACATCAGATTATTCATGCTGTCCGCCGGCATCTGTTTTGGCTCGGTTGCAAGCGCAGTGCGGTAGGTATAGACCCCCCCTTTTTGCTTAAACTGTTGGGTGGTGAACAACACTTCTTTTGGCACTTGTTTTAATTGGTAACGAGACACAAGTTGCTCAACGCAAGCGATGGTGCTGGCCTTATCTTTACTATGTATCATGCAAAATAAATTGTAAGGCCACTCAGGCAGACGCCGCGGCCGCTGATAGCATAGACTCACTAAACCAGAGGCTTTAAATTGTGAGCCAACGAGATCTATCAGTTCATCAGGTATATTCCAAACCACCATGGCATTCGACTGGTAGCCAAGACGGTAATGATTGGTAATTAAACCAAAGCGTTTTATCAGACCCGTTTGCTGCCAGTAACGAAGGGTATGGATGATCTTCTCCTCTACCACTCGCTTACCATTTTTTTCACTTAGCTTTTGAGCAAGTTGCTCGAACGGCCTCTCGCAAATCGGAATACCCTGCTGAATCATGCATCTGAGATGATGCTGATCAAAGGCACCGAGCAATTTTTTGGTATCCACCAAGTGCTTTCCAGAAACACTTACTTCAGCGCTATGGCTATCTTCTAAAGGTGACTTATCAGAAAGCCTGAAGCCCAGGTCAATGTGATAGGATTTAACCATCGGCAAACGTAGCACCGGATAGCCGATTTCTGTTTCCATTCGATCCAGAACATCTTTTAAATAGTCTTTATCAGGCGCGGTCACCACAAACCAAAGGTTATAATGATGATCTCGCGCATAATTATGATTGACCTCAGCAAAGGCATTTATTTTCAAAGCAATTTCATTTTTTGCGTCATCTGGAACACTTACTGCTGCCAACAGGCTGGCTCCGGCCTGTTTATGATCAAACACCGGCCCGACTCTCGTCAGAATTTCGTTTTTTGCGAGTTCTTCAAGCATAGAGATGACCTCTGTTTCGGTACTTTGAAGATACTCAGCCATCATTAAAAACGGCCTTTCTACAAGCGGAAAGTTTTTTTGATAATAATGCAGCAGGCTCTCTGCGAGCTCCGGATTTCGGGCGTTTATTGTCGTTATATGTTCACGCATTTGAGTTACCTACTGTGCAATTAAAAACTGACTTAATGCCACCTGCTTAACACCACCTGCCCATGCAGCGACACTTAAGTTCTTATTCATGTCGTCCATTTGATTCATCTATAAACCGATCTTGTTGGCCCGTGCTGTAAAAAAGATACCGCTGGGGCTTTGCACATCTAATATTTTGATCTGTTCCAGATTCAAGCTATCGTAGATATGCACCTGATTTTCATCTCTGACTGAAGCCCAAAGTGCTTCACCTCGGGGCGTAAACTCCATATGCAACACCCCTTTACCGGGCACCAGCTTATGTTTAACCTGTAAGCTTTCTGCATCAATTACCTGCAATGTGTCATTATCGGGATACGCAAAATTCACCCATATCTCGCGCCCATCCGGTCGGGCCATGACAAACACCGGCTGACCATGAACATTAATGCTGCCTCGTTGTTGCCAAGTTTGCATATCCACCACCAAAACCTGATGGCGCCCTACCGCAGGTACAAAAGCCAGATTTCCTGCCACCGCCCAGGCCTCGAGATGTGGCATTTTGTAGACAGGCAGAGCTTCCTGACCTTTGCCGTATTCGGGAAGAATGCGTTTTACACCGTTTTCCAGATGCCATAAATCGAGAAGCGCCATTCCATCCTCTCCAAATAATCCAGCGATGTAGTAGCGACCATCTGGCGTCATCAAGGCATCATAGGGCTGCCTTCCGATACCACTAAACTTTGTGATAAGGGGTTGGCTTGAGCGTTTATCCGAAAAATCCGCAATCCAGATTTCATCGCTATCGAATAAACTGAATACAAATTTATGTCCGGGCGCATCAACCAGACCGACAACTTTACTGCCTTTTTTTGATCCACTTCGTGAATCCACGATTTCACTGGCGGGAATATCCGCGACCAATTCCAGACTCTGACTGTCGAAAACTCTAACGCCACCCGGCTCATAATTCGACACAGCGACCAGCCTTCCATCCTGACTGATGGCACCACCAATACTGTTACCAGACTGAATGATTCGACGTTCAATTTGTTGAGTGACTAAATCGATTTTAGTCAGGCCGCCATCACGACCGAATACGTAGGCATAACGCTGGTCACGAGAATACACAACAGAAGCATGCGATAAATCCCCTAAACCCTTAACCTCTGCCAGGATTTCATGCTGACTGTGATTGATAATTTTCACACTACCACTGGCACGCTCAATAATAACGCCTAAATCACCGGTGGCGTGTATTGGCAGCGGCGAAGGCGCTGGCAAAAGGCTGCATGCACTGAGCAGACTGAGCATTAAGCTGAACAAGGTTAACCTTGAAATGTTTTTGTTACAGAAGATGGATGTCATTCGAGTGCACCTCCCGATTTCAGAGTCTGGCTCAACCAGCGTGCATCAACCTCATTGATAAGGGCCTTCCAGGGTGGCATCGCTGTTCCCGGGCGCCCTTCCAAAATCACGCTCATTAAATCCTCAACAGTGGCCGCAGCAATATCTGCAGGCAATAAGCTGGGGCCTAAGCCACCCATCAGCCGCATACCATGGCAGGAGCCACAATCCTGCTTGAGTAAATAAAGCAACTCTTCTTGTCGGGCCTCACTCAGGTTTTTTTGATGGCTAGCCGCTGAGGATGATTGTTGATTGGGATCGGCATGACGCGGCTCGACAATGATCTTTCCCAGCATCAGGGGATGCGGCCCACAGCGATAAGCGTATTCACCTTGTTGGTAAAAGTACTTTTCATATTGATCTCCGGGGAACAGGTAATCCGGCTCATCCTCACCCAATGCCTCGAACCAGACATTGTGATACTGACGCTTTTCCCGATTGATCCATCTCACTTTATCCCCTTCACGAATAGTCAGCACCTCAGGAATAAAACGCATTTTCTGCAAAATCACTTCATGGGTAACGATCTTTTCTGAGGCATTTTGATCATTCGTCGCATACGCAATCCCTGTTCCGCTAAACCAAAGCAGCATTGCTAGTAATGGAAAACCCGGTTTTACCAAGAACTGCAAAAAGATTGATTTAACTGAACAGGGCATCGGTCTTACCTCACTGTTTAATCGCGTTGATTTCTACGTCGGCATTATCAAAACCAAGATGATAGCCAAAGGAAACATGATGAAAACGTCCGTTACTGTAATCGTCATGAATAGCGAAACCGAAGTTATAGCGCTTACCTGTTTCCAGACTTAAATCGCCCGGATTGGAGGAAGCTAAGGGACGGCTGATTTCAACGACCCAGCGCTTGCCTTGCTTCACCGCATGCGCTTGCGAAATCACAGCTTCATTCATCACTCTGTCGGCCAGAATATGTCCGTCTTCTACCGCGTTCACACCTG
>JBFHPN010000128.1:0-6424 GCA_041592735.1 Oleiphilaceae bacterium
CTTATTTGTCGCATCGACAGGCGACGCAAGCCATCATGCGATTATTATTTCAGGCTTAAACGAAAATATTGCAGAAATAGCCGGCTTGTGGCTATTCCTCCTGGCTGCCATGACGTTCGTGGTATATCTGAACAAGAAGGGCCTGATAGAGAGCCTGATATATCGTTTTCTACCCAAACAAATGAAGGAACGAACACTCTTGCTGCTGATCGCCTTGTTTGCTTTTTTATTTTCCTCACTGGCCGACAATATCACGGCCACACTGATTGCCATTGCACTGATACTTTCTTTAAATATGCCACTGGAAAAAACCATCCGTTTTGCGACTGTTACCGTGTTTGCGGTGAATTCTGGTGGCGTATCAATGATAACCGGCGACGTCACCACGCTGATGATTTTCCTCAATGGTAAAGCGACGATTACAAACTTATTATTACTTGCCTTGCCTGCATTATTTGCGGTTCTGACCCTGACCTTATTGATAGGCTATTCTCTGAAAGAAACCATCATGATTCCGCTTAAAGCAGATAACCATGAACCCATTGATGTGGCAATTGCAGCGGTCTTTATTGTTACCATTATCGGCACCCTGATCGGAAATATCCTGTTTGATATTCCACCTGTGCTGAGCTTTCTGTTCGGCCTTTCGATTATGTTTCTTCTGGCAAGAGCATTTGGAGAAGACACGCAAAGTCAGCCCATTCTCAACTACATACGACAAATCGAGTTCGACACCTTGCTATTCTTTTTAGGCATTTTGATGCTGGTCGGCGCGCTGAAAGAAATCAATGCATTAACCAGTTTTATTGCTATTTATGAAGTCATGCCGGTATGGCTGGCAAATTATGTGATGGGACTATTATCCTCATTGATCGACAACGTCCCCTTAACTGCCGCTCTGTTGAAGTCGGATGTCGTGATGAACACCCAAAGCTGGTTGGGCCTGACTTACGCGGTGGGTGTCGGCGGTTCTCTGCTGATTATTGGCAGCGCTGCCGGGATCGTTGCCATGAGCAAAGTAAAAGGTTTAAGCTTTTTAGTGTATTTGAAATATTTCTTCATACTGCTATTCGCCTATACCGTGGGCTATTCAGGTGTTATTGGTATAGGTTTATTCCTGAACACCTGAGGCTAACACCGTTTTATCAGTCCTCCTCGTACCAGGTGCCATCCTTTTTCTTGCGCATCCAGAACCAGGAGAACCAATGAAAACGGCCATTAAGATGGTGTTCTGAAGAGGGGGCTGTGCAGTTCAGACGTGAACGGCCTGGCATCATCTCCGGCAGCTGATCAATTTCTATCAAGACCCCCTCATCAGAGCGAGATACCTTGCTAGCTATGCGCCCTTTTCCGGAAAAATAACAACTCAGCTGCGGCATGTTAATTGCCTGAGGGTAGAGCTGAATGCGTAAGGTTTCAGGCTGGGTAGCTTGATCGACTAATTGCGCAGCAGGTACCACCTGCCTGGCAGGAAAGGGCAAACTCGCGACTTTGGCTTTAAATTGGCTCATTTCTCCAAAGTAATTGGTCATCGGAAAACGTGGCAATTCAGTCAGCTTATGCAGACCGGACACCGCCCCCGACTGCTGGCCAAAAGCCACATAGCCGAGCCCGCCAAGTTTGTCTGCCAGTACATTGGTATATTCACCGTAGGGGTAAGCCAGCAGTTTCGGGGTCTCGCCAAGATGGCGCGTCAGGGTTTCCTGCGCAGCCTGAATATCCTGAACAACCCTTTCAAGCCACTGCGCCTCGTTTTCATCTGCCTCACGACGAACCAGATGCTTATGAGCAAAACTATGATTAGCGATGGTTGCCCCTGCTTGTTTCATTTCAGCCAGCTGCTGCCAGGTCATGAAAGAGGCTAATTTCTGTTGTATGGGCGCTGGCGCAACAAACACGGTAAACGGCCAGTTTCGTTCACGCAGCATGGGGTACGCGGCGGCATAAATGGAGTCGTAGGCATCATCAAAGGTAATAACCACCACTTTATCTGGTATATCACCTTGGGTTTTAAGCTGTTCTGCCAATCTGGGCAAGGGCCAGACTTGATAACCATTGTCCGCTAAATACGCCAGGTGTTGTTTAAATAATGCCGGCGAAATACTGGTACTCGCAGGTGTGGTATCACTGACATGATGGTATTGGAGAATCACTGCGGCAGCACATAGCTCTGCCGACAAAAGCAGGAACAGTGCCGCCAGCCTCGATATGCACCTTGATAAAACAGAACTCACTTTGCGCGTATTGATAGCCATGCTCTCAACTCTTTGAAGACCCACTGGGCCATGATCGGTTGTGCCAGTTCAGTAGGATGAATACCATCATCCTGAATCATTCCTTCCTGGCCGACAGCCCCCTCCAGAAAGAAGGGCACAAAAAGGGTCTGATACTGTGCTGCCAGGGAATGATACATGTTAGCAAAGAGCTCGGTATACCGCTGGCCATAATTGGGCGGGATGCGCATACCGAGAAGCAATACATCCGCCTGGTGTGCCTGTGCTGCCTGGATCATAGCACCAAGATTTGCCTGAATCTGGTCTACCGCCGTGCCTCGCAAACCATCATTTCCTCCCAGCTCGATAATGACCAGATCGGGCTGGTAATCCTGAAGCGCTTTGCCAATCCGATAACGCCCGCCACTGGAGGTTTCGCCACTGATGCTGGCATTGACAACTGCTATTTGATCTGCAAATTCCTCGGCTAACAGCGCCACCCAGCCTTTTTGCTTATCAATACCAAACGCCGCACTTAAACTATCCCCCATGATCAGTACGGTAGGTTTTGCCTGAGCCGCTTCTTGTGCATTGTTAAGCGTTTCGCTATGGCTTAAGCTTGCCCAGCCCAGTAAGATGAAAAAAAGAAGCAATCCACTTCGACTCAATCTACGTAAAGCTAATAAACCAAGATTAAGCCGTTCAAAGAAACGCCTGATAAAATGAATACAACAAGGTTGACGCCAAACATGACCAAAACGTTCCAAGACTCTCTCCTGTTAAAGCTCAACAAGCTTTCCAAAACGGTGATGAGCGGCACTGACCGCCTGACTATCTTGCAAGGCATTGACCTTGAAATCAAGAGAGGCGAATCGATTGCCATTATCGGCGCATCGGGTAGTGGTAAATCAACACTGCTAGGCATTATGGCTGGCCTCGACAGCCCCAGTAGTGGTGAGATTTATCTGCTCAATAGTGCCTTGCATGCCCTGGATGAAGACCAGCGCGCAGCAGTCCGCGCGCAGGGTGTGGGATTTGTATTTCAGAACTTCCAATTACTGCCAGGGCTGAATGCACTTGAGAATGTCAGCTTACCGATAGAGATTTCTGGTCAGGTTTCACAAAAAGAGGCTAAACATCAAGCGTCTATCTGGTTAGAAAAAGTCGGCCTGAGCAAGCGTATGCACCATTACCCCAGACAATTATCGGGCGGGGAACAACAACGCGTTGCCATTGCCCGCGCCTTTGCTGCTAAACCGAAAGTATTATTTGCCGATGAGCCAACAGGTAATCTTGATAGCCATACCGGGGAACAAATCATTCAGTTACTCTTCGAATTGAATCACGCAGCACAAACTACCTTGGTTCTGGTGACCCACGATGCCAAACTCGCGTCTGCCTGTGAACGCTGCCTGACCATGTCCGAGGGCGTTCTGCATGAAGCGGTTTCAACCGGCACTGACCCGCTTAGAGAGGCCTGATAAGATGTTGCATGATGCCTCTGCCAGCACCACTGGTCTGAAAGGTTTGAGTTTGATTCAGTTAGCCAAAACCTTACTATGGCGTGAATTCCGTTCGGGTCAGTTAACCATTATCACGCTGGCACTGCTGCTGGCCGTCACGGTTACAACCGTCATCAGCCTGTTTACCAATCGCCTGGATGCAGGCATGTTAAGCAAGTCCACAGAAATTCTGGGCGCAGACCTCCGCCTTCGAAGCAGCGAGCAAATAGCCGACAGTTTTTACCAACACGCCCGTGACTTAGGCTTTAACACCACAACCACACTAAGTTTTCCCAGTGTCGTGGTAGCCGGTGACCAAATGTCTCTGGCAGCCATCAAAGCTGTTGACGAGGGCTATCCGCTCAAAGGCATCGTACTGATCAGTGAAGATGCCTTCAGCCAGAGCACCCAGGTCTTTTCCGGCCCAAGGCCGGGAGAGGTTTGGCTTGAATCACGTCTGCTGGCACTCCTGAATATTCAAGTTGGTGATCAGGTAGAAGTCGGTCGCGAGACATTTCGCGTCAGTGCCGTGATCAATCAGGAAAGCGATCGTGGCGGCAACTTCTATAGTTTATCTCCGCGCTTAATGATGCACCTTTCGGATCTGGCGAATTCAGGCCTGATCGAAACCGGCAGCCGCTTGCGCTGGCGCATGCTGGTAGCCGCACCGGATACCTGGGATCAAAGCACCGCCAAGCTGGCCGTGCAGGAACTTCAATCCTGGCTAACACCCCAACTGAAAAGCAATCAGAATATTGAAACACTCGCAGATAATAATCAGGCCTTGTCTGCCTCGCTGGACAAAGCCAGACAATACCTCTCACTCGCGGCGATTCTGGCCATTTTACTTTCCGGTATCGCTATTGCCATGGCGGCACGAGATTATGCGCAACATCATTTCGATACCAGCGCCCTGTTACGTACCTTTGGAGCCAGCCAGAATCAGGTTCTAAAACTGTTCAGCATGAAACTGTTTTTATTGGCCGTGCTCAGTACCCTGGCAGGTTTGTTCATCGGAAATGTACTGCATCATGGCTTACTGGCCCTGATGCAAAATCTGTTTGCCCATGAACTACCGCCCGCCAGCGCCTCTGCCTGGCTGATTGCCTGCGCCAGTGCACCCTTAACCTTGCTAGGCTTCGCGCTCCCCCATCTTCTTAGCCTTGGCAAAGTCAGCCCTTTACGGGTGCTACGCAGAGAACTTGAACCTTTAGGTTGGGGAGCCTGGTCAATGCTGGGGCTGGCCATGCTGGCAATTTTTGCCCTGAGCGTCTGGTTTACCCGAAATGCCCTTTTATCCGGCATTTTGGTGCTTGGCGGATCAATCGGTTTACTGATTCTGGTGCGATTACTGCAAAGCGTGCTCGTGCTGTTGCACAAATTGGTACCCGAACATGCCTTTTCTCTCTATATTCGTTTCGCCTGGCGACAGATCATGCATCAACCTCGTCAAACGGCTACACAGGTACTGGCTTTCTCGATGATTCTGATGCTGATGCTGGTCATCAGTATCGTCCGGCATGACTTACTGGCCGACTGGCAACGCGCCCTTCCCGACGATGCCCCCAATTTTTTTGCTATGAATATCCAGCAACATGAAGCAGAACGTTATGAGCAGGCACTTCAAAAAGAGGGCTTCGCCTACAAACCTTTGTTTCCTATGGTACCGGGACGCCTGACCCACATTAACGGGCTTGCGGTGATGGAACAAGATTCCATCAAGGACGATCCGGCCTTACAACGCGATTTGGCCTTAACCTGGAGTGAGGCATTACCCGAAGGCAATGAGATTGTAGAAGGTCAATGGTTTGAAGCTGGCGATGCACGTGCATTAGTATCTGTGGATTCAGGCGTCGCCAAACGACTAGGGCTTACGCTGGAGGATACACTCACCTTCGAAGTGGCCGGACAAACTGTCACGGCCAGCGTTAACAGCCTGCGCAAGATCGACTGGGGAACCTTAACCCCCAATTTTTATATGATTCTCTCGGAATCCGCGTTGAATGACCTGCCTCGCAGCTATCTAACCAGCCTGTTCGTGCCCACCGATGAGCAAGCCAGGCTCATGCCCTTGATCAGAGAATTTCCAACCATCACCCTGTTGGATATGAGTATGGTATTCGGACAAATACAAAGTTTGGTTAATCAGGTATCGCTTGCCGTAGAGTATTTATTGTTTCTTGTTCTGTTAGGCGGTTTGCTGGTACTGATGGCAGCCCTCTATAGCAGTCTGGATGAACGCATTCAGCAAGGTGCCATTCTTCGAACGCTAGGCGCCAGCCGAAACGACCTCAGGCGCAAGCAGTGGAGCGAATTTGCTTTTTTAGGCATGATTTCCGGCACGCTCGCATTAATCGGCGCAGAGCTGATCAGCTTCAGCTTATACACCTTTTTGTTAGATCTGGATTACTCGCTGCAAACCAGCTTCTGGTTATGGGTACCCGCCTCCTCAGCCTTGTTGATTATGCTGTTAGGCGCTCATGCAACCCGCCGAATCAGCCAACAACCACCTATCGTGGTTTTACGGGAGTTATAAGTAAGGCACACCAGTGCCGGGATCCTTTCTCTTAGCGGTAAAGCATCTCGGCACGCATCGGCGCTAAACGCGCTAAAACCTGGTTTTGTAAGCGATGTGGAACCTCAGCACGGGTCATGGCATTGATCAACAGATCCACCAGATGATTAAAGTCTGCCTCGGATATGTTCATA
>JBFHPN010000129.1:0-6381 GCA_041592735.1 Oleiphilaceae bacterium
AAGGGTAAACTGAACCAGAAAAAGGCAAAGCAGCACATGAAGGATGTTTACCAAAGAGTGTATTGGTTTGAGTTTGTTGTGCGAGAGAGAGAAATGCATTGGTAAGATATATTCCTTCATATTTTAGTCATGAAATAAAAACCATGAAACGAGTGGTCAGATTCATTCGCTTAGCTTGTTGTGCAAGTTAACAGAGCTCCAAGCACGTATTCAAACTTATTTTTCACTATTTTAAACGGTTTTGAAAGTGCAGGTTGAGAGCTACATAACATCTAATGACAGAGAAATTAAAAAATCTTAGATTTGCGGCTTAACGGAATAGAATTTTTGATCAAATTTTATCAGTTTATTTTGCTTTATCATTTTTCGCACCTTGGTTAAATAGCGGGGTCCAAGCTCAGAGTAGGCCATTAAACCCGGAATAAGGGTGAGTGTCTCTATAGTTTGGTGCTTAGTTTGCTGGATTTGTTCCTGTCTTAGTTGGCGGAACTTTTCATAGCGATGAAAGCTGTTCAGGTTTTTTAAATAAGCGCGAATTGACGCATTTACACTGTCAAATTTGGCGACTTCATGGTGTCTGCCATCATCTCGCCGTTTTGGCACTAAGCCACAACCTTTCTCAAAGCACCAGTGACCGAATAAATTATTCGCTTTTCGTGCAAATCGGCTGGAACCCCAGCCGGATTCAATGGCCGCCTGCGCAAGTACAAGTGAGGGAGGGACTGTATTTACGCGTACAAGTAGTTCTTTGATCAGTGCTTGCGTGTCTTCCAATTCAACCTGATAGTCTGAGCCTAATTCTGTAAGCCATTGATGCTCTTCAGAATTGAGCGGGGCATTGTTGATTTTTTCTTCTAATAGTAAAAGCTGTTGCCGGATATTCAGCAAAAAGGTATTTTCTTTTTCAATAATCGGATAGAGGAAATTAAAGAATGCTTTTTTCTTCTCAGTTGTGTTCTTTATGTCGGAGAATTTAGGAAGTTGTTTAATATCCTTTGAATAATCTGCCTCTAGCGAGGGTAAATCGCTATCAGGTGATATCAAAAAGTATAGGCTCCACAGAACGCATAACAGAGCAAGCCCTTGACGAAATGTCAGTGTCTTCAGTTTATCAAGGTTGAGTAACATGGCTAATTCCCGGTTTGATGAGCAGAAAGTATACTGTCATAAAAAAGTGAGCGCCATGCAAAGCTATGATATATAGGCATCAGTCTGGAGATGCTTGAGTTGCCTTCCTGCTTAACCCGTATAATTATCAGTGGTTGGGGTGAGATCGATAAGAAATTGATCCAGACTTTCTGCAAGGACTTTATGCGCTGCATAACCTGGTTTTTCCAGAACGATATGACCGCTTTCCTGTTCCAGGCAGATTATTTGGTTGTTATTCGTGCAGCCTATAAAGAAACTTAAGGGTAATTTGCCTTTAATTTTTGCAAACGCATGTCCAAGAATATTTTCTTTGAGGAAATTTTCATCCTCGTCATTCCATATTTGAATCAGGTTAAAATTCAGATCGTGCCGTTCTACACAGATACCATTTGACCAGAAGGTGCCATAGAAAGCGCTGATGTCAGGATGAAACGTCATTTCTAGTGCATGCTCAAGTTCTGCAAAGGAAATAGGCTGTTCACGCTTTACAGGCTTCCAATAATAGCTACCCGGTGTGTCTGTTTCCTGGGCAATACAAGGTGATGCCCAAGGTTTTTCGAATGTCACAAGCGGGAGCTTATGTTCGGTTTCTGAAAAAAGATTCAGGTAGCGCGTGAGCAATGCTTCAAGCGCTAGAGAGGTGTTATTCATAGTAAAGCTTAAGGTTTTCTTTTGGATAGAAGCATTATTCGGTATTTGATGCGTTAATATTGACTCTAGGTAAGGATTCCTGCTCAAGAGAAATTTTCTCTGAGGGTGCAATAACCTTGGCAAGGCCAGATACGACCTCTTCCCCGTTTTGATTGTAAACCTCACACTCAAAGATCACTCGATTATTATCCAGTTTTTCATCAACGGTCAGCCGAACAGTCAGGGTGTCGCCCAATTGCACCGGTTTCTTGAATTGTAGATCTTGTTCAAGATAAATACTGCCAGGACCCGGCATCACATTACTGAAAGCATTTGAAATAAGTGAGCTGGCCCATAAACCATAGCCAATGTCTTCACGATAAGCCGCTTTCTGAATGGCCTCAGGATTGAGCGATTTTAGCGTAATATGTTCTGATGAAGCCGCAAATAAAATCAGGGTTTCTTCACTCAATGTTTTAGTAAATGTGGCATAATCGTTTTCTTGTAATTCATCATAAATGATATTTTCTAGTACGCGCATAGGTTATCAAACTTCTTCAAGACTTAATTTGTGCAAAAGAATGCAATTTATTGGCGTTGCCTACTTATAGAATAGGCTAGAATCGCCACTTATCAAAACGCTTTCATGATTCTAATGACAGAAATATTGGTTAATTTCATCTCATGCAAACTAATTCCCACGCTTTCGATGTAACACAATCCAAGATGATGGCTGATATAGAGAATGACCTCGAGGCTTGCACCTATCTTGATCAGCGTAAAATTCGCAATCAGCTTCGACGGATAAAGGAAATAAACGATAAGGAACAACGTGCAGTAAAGCTTAGCCTGCTTCATGAAAACCTTATTAAGGCAAAGCAGGTGCTCAGCGAACGTCTCAGTCTGTCGCCGCATTTGGTCTATCCAGAGAATTTGCCAGTTTCTCAAAAAGTGGATGAAATTGCCGCGGCTATTCGTGACAATCAGGTGGTGATTGTTGCCGGTGAAACAGGGTCCGGTAAAACGACTCAACTACCAAAAATATGCCTGGCGGCAGGGTTAGGACGAAGAGGCCTGATTGGCCACACCCAACCCAGGCGTCTGGCCGCAAGAACAGTTTCATCTCGTATTGCTGAAGAAATGGGTGTGCAACTGGGCACCGTGGTCGGCTATCAGGTTCGCTTTACGGACCAGGTCAATGATTCCACCTTGATTAAGGTGATGACCGATGGGATTTTATTGGCAGAAATCAAGCATGATAAATATTTATATAAATATGATGCGATCATTATTGATGAAGCGCATGAAAGAAGCTTGAATATTGATTTTTTACTGGGCTACCTGAAAACCCTTTTGGCCAAACGAAAAGATCTCAAACTGATCATTACATCAGCAACTATTGATGTGGAGCGGTTTTCAAATTTCTTTAGCAAGGCACCGGTTTATACAGTATCGGGAAGAAGCTACCCGGTTGAAGTGAATTACCGGCCCGCCTATGAAGAAGACGAATACACCCAAACCCTGGCGGATCAAGTCACGCTAACCATCAATGAAATCATTGAGACTGAACGCGCAGATGGCCTGCGATCGGGTGATATTTTAATTTTTCTGCCAGGCGAAAGAGAGATCAGAGATCTGGCAAAACACCTGGGCCAGCAAAAAGAGCATCATGGCTGGCGTGATGTCGAAATATTACCCTTGTATGCACGGCTCAGTAATAAAGACCAGAATCGTGTCTTTGCCTCACATCCGGGGCGTCGCATTGTGCTTTCAACCAATGTGGCCGAAACCTCGATTACCGTACCCGGTATTCGTTACGTCATCGATCCGGGAACGGTGAGAATATCCCGCTACAGTTACCGCTCCAAACTGCAGCGATTGCCTGTAGAACCTATATCACAAGCCAGTGCAAATCAGAGAATGGGGCGTTGCGGGCGCGTCGCGGAAGGTATCTGCTATCGCTTGTATAGTGAAGATGACTTCAAAACAAGGCCTGAATTTACAGATCCTGAGATACTGCGAACGAATCTGGCCGCTGTTATTTTAAAAATGATTGACTCTGGTTTGGGTAAGGTCAGTGATTTCGAATTTATTGATATGCCAGACAGTCGTCAATGGAATGACGGGTATAAATTACTTCAGGAATTACAGGCACTTGATGTTCATAATAAACTCACACCCAGTGGAAGAAACATTGCTGCAATCCCGGCAGACCCCAGACTAGCAAGAATGTTACTCACCGCTGCCGAACTGGGGTGTGTGCATGAGATTCTGGTCATTGTGAGCGCACTGAGCATTCAGGACCCCAGAGAGCGGCCACAAGATAAACAGCAAGCTGCAGATCAGGCACACAGCCGATTCCGGGATGCGGATTCCGATTTTGTGAGTTTTCTGCACCTTTGGGATGAATTTGAATCAGAGAGGCAGCGCCTTTCCAGTAATCAGCTTAAAAAGTATTGTCAGAAAAACTACCTTTCCTATATTCGTATGCGGGAATGGCGTGAAATTCATCGACAGTTATTTCTGGTGATGAAAGAGCTTAAACTGGTTCGCGGACAAATAGAGCCTGGATTATTCTGGCAAGATACTAGCAATCTTAATAAGCAAGATAACGACTCCAACAACAAACAAGCTGAAAATCAGCCAGTTGAACGACGTCCCTCTGTTAAGTCCTATGATGCCATCCATCAAGCTATCTTGTCAGGCTTATTGGGGCATATTGGCCGACATGAAGAAAAGCGCGAATATATCGGTTGCCGTAATCGCCATTTTACCTTGTTTCCCGGTTCCGGGCTGAGCAAGCAAAAACCGAAGTGGCTGGTTTCGGCCGAGTTGGTTGAAACGCAGCAGGTTTATGCCCGCATCAATGCCCGCATTGATCCCTTATGGGTAGAACAATATGCAGGCCATTTAATAAAGCGCAGCTGGTCTGAACCGCATTTTGAAGCGAAGCGGGCTCAAATCATAGCCAAAGAAAAAGTCACACTTTATGGCCTTGAGCTGATCGCTAATCGAGCTGTTAATTTCGGCAGAATTGATCCAAAAGTGAGTCGAGAAA
The DNA here is from genome assembly GCA_041592735.1 of Oleiphilaceae bacterium. Taxonomy (GTDB): domain Bacteria; phylum Pseudomonadota; class Gammaproteobacteria; order Pseudomonadales; family Oleiphilaceae; genus PZPK01. The sequence continues at coordinate 4,838 of JBFHPN010000129.1, forward strand.
TATTTATTCGCTCGGGATTGGTAGAAGGTGCGTATAAAAGTAAAGCCGCGGCTATTAAATTTAACCGCGAGCTCATCAAGTCATTGGAAAATATTGAGGAACGTACCAGAAGGCGTGATGTGCTGGTTGATGATGAAGTGCTTTTCAGCTTATACGATGAACGTTTGCCAGCCCACATCGTTAGCGGAGCCAGTTTTGAAAAATGGTTCAAGGGGCTCGATGCAGAACAACAAAAAGCACTTCAGTTTACTGAAGCACAATTAACCCGCCAGCAATCCAGCGACTTTAACCCAGCCTTATTTCCTGATCACCTGGAAAATAACGGTATTCGCCTGCCGCTGAGTTATCAGTTCAAACCGGGCGATCATAAAGATGGCATCACGCTGTCTGTACCGGTTAATGCTATAAAACAACTAAATAACGAAAAACTGGATAAATTGGTCCCGGGTTTATTGCGCGATAAATGTGTGCAGTTGATTAAATCACTCCCCAGAACACTGCGTAAGCATTTTGTGCCGGTTCCCGATGTGGTTGATAAAATCCTGCCCAGAATTGAGAGTAGCGAAGCGCCTTTGCTTGAGTCGCTTGCACACGAGCTCAAAAGACTGACACTCATTGAAGTTCCGTATGAAGCATGGAATATAGAGGCTCTGGATGATTACTTGAAGTTCAATATTCAGGTGATTGATCAGACCGGAAAAATACTAGAGCAGGGCAGGGATTTAACAGAGTTATCGCGTAAAGTTGAGCATCTTAGTTCAGGTGCGATGACACCACTGATCAAATCTGCAGAACAGCCATCTGAACTGCGTGATTGGACGATCTCTGAATTACCTGAAAAAATACTCATCAAAGAAGCAGGCATAGAGCTTTTCAGGTTTCCCTGTTTAAAAGATGCGCATCAGCATGTCGAAAATATAAGTTGCAATGATCAACAACTGGCAGAACAGTGGCACAGGCTTGGTGTTTCAAGGCTGTTATATTTTAGACTTGAATCCATTATTAACCTGTTCAGAAAGCAAGATAAACGTTTTGCAAAAATGGCACTATTATTCGCGCCTGTAGGAAAATCAGAGACCTTGTTTGATGATTTTGTGATGGCTGGTATTGCGAACCATTTTCTGAATGAATCTGAGCTACCCAGATCCAAGGAGTCGTTCGAAACTATTTATCAGCGCCATCGGGGAGATTTTTATAATGCTTTGCAGGAATTCAGCAACTTGGTAGAAAGTATTTTAAGTCACTACCACGAGTTGATGAAACAATTAAAAGGAAAAGTAAATCTGGCATTAGCTATGCCTATGTCCGATCTGCAGCATCAGTTGAATCATCTTGTTTATACGGGCTTTCTGGTGGCAACGCCATTAGAAAAATTAAAGCATTTTCCACGCTATTTAAATGCCTGCAATGTGCGTCTTGAGAAAATGCCTCGAGATATGGCGAATGAACGTCGTTATGTCCCCTTACTAACACAGTGGTGGAAAGAGTATGAAACGCGCCTGAAAAAATTTCAGGCTCAAGGAATTTACGAACCGGAATTAGCG
>JBFHPN010000130.1:0-6366 GCA_041592735.1 Oleiphilaceae bacterium
AGAACGACATGAATTTAGCACTAAAACAAATCACTTCTTTTTTTATTTTTATTCAATTCTTGCTTTTAAGCAGTTTGAGTTACGCTGGCGGCAAACACCATGGCGCTGAAGATTGGGCCATGGTGACGCAAGTTGAACCGATCACCCGAATGATAGAGCACCGCATCCCTGAAACGCATTGCTGGACTGAACAAGTTGAATATTATCAACCTCGAGACAGCGAACGATCATACACCAGTACTGTACTGGGCGGCATCATCGGTGGCGCGATTGGTAACGCCGTTGGACATAAGAAAAAGAACAAACAGATAGGTACCGCAGTCGGTGCTATTCTTGGGGCATCTATTGGTAGCGATATAGGTTCAAAGGGTAGTCACTATACAGGGGGGAGGCCTCAACGCCACAATGAAAGACGCTGTGAAACAAGCCACCAAGTAAGCTATGAGGAAGAGATTGTTGGCTATAAGGTATGGTATCGTTATCATGGTCAAATCTACAAAACGCGAATGGACCACAAACCGGGCAAGAAAATCAAAGTACGAGTGAACGTAAGCCCGATCTAAGTCCCAACCAGGAATTCACAAGATAAAAAAGAGGCTATCTGAATGCGATCAACTAATCACGATTTTAAAGCTTACGGCTACGTATTGTTGATCGTCTTTTTGTTTCTTTGTTCGCCCATAAAAGCCTTTTCGGATGAAGCGATCTCACGCCAACAAGCGATCGAGATTGTTCAGCAACAGTATGGAGGAAAGGTTCTAAAAGCCAAAAAGAAAAACGGCTTCTACGAAGTAAAACTATTAACCGACTCTGGCAGAGTAAAGCTCATCGAAATCGATGCGATGTCTGGAACAATCTTGTCGCCTAAGAAAAAGTAAAAGGTCTTTAGGGTATTAGAATGAAAATACTGATCGTAGAGGATGAAGATAAACTTAGGCATCAGTTATATTCCCAGCTCAAGGAAAGGCAATACATTGTCGAACAGGCCAGCGATGGCGAGGAGGGCGTCTACATGGGCTTGGAATTCCCTCTGGATCTCGCCATTGTTGATCTTGGCTTGCCCAAAATAAACGGGGTCGATGTCATACGCCAGTGGCGAACAAAAGGAGTAAGCTTTCCCATCTTGATTCTCACGGCCCGAGGTAACTGGCAAGACAAGGTCGAAGGATTGGATGCCGGAGCAGACGATTATCTGGTGAAACCCTTCCACATTGAAGAACTTGTCGCCAGAGTAAAAGCGTTGCTCAGGCGATCTGCCGGGCAACATTCTTCTGAACTGAAATTCGGCAACATCGCTATCGATTTGTCTGAAAAACAAGTCAGGCTGGATAATCAGCCCGTAGATCTGACTGCCTATGAATACAACACACTGGAATACCTCGCATTAAAACCAGGCAAGACAATATCCAAAACAGAGCTTACCGAGCATTTGTATGAGCAGGATTACGAGCGGGACAGTAATGTGATTGAGGTTTTTGTTGGCCGTCTCAGAAAAAAACTGGATCCATCAGGCACGTCAAACCCAATTAAAACTGTACGCGGCCAAGGGTACATGTTTACCTTAACTCAAGATGTCTCCTAAACATGAAGCATTGGCCGTTCCTTTCAACTTTATTTAACAGCCTCAAAGGGCGCCTGATTGTCGCGTCTGTTTTTCTGCTGCCCTTAGCCTGCGGTTTACTCGGTTGGTCTTTGGATCGTGCCTATTCTAATAGTCTTTTGGAAAATCAGAAAAGGCAAATGATCACACAGTCGTATGCTTTAATGGCTGCAGCAGAACTAGAAGGAAAAACGCTGTGGCTGCCTGAACAGGTGACAGATGACCGTTTCAATCAGCTAAGCTCAGGCGCCTTTGCACAAGTTTTTAGCCTATTTGAACCCAGGCCTGTATGGCAATCCATCTCAGTGAGCGATACCGTGTTGTTGGAAGATGCGTCATTTAAAAAGCTAAAGGCAGGTGACAAAGCATTCGGTATCACAATGCATTCTGGCAAACCCCTTTTTTATTTACTTTATCGAGTAGACTGGGAAAGCGCAAAAGGCAGTGCACAGCCATTTATATTTGCAATTTATGAAACAATGATCGATCACGACATTCAGATCAACTCATACAGACACACATTATTGATATGGCTAAGTACAATTGCTTTGGGGCTCATTTTGTTGCAACTGCTTATTCTGCTTTGGGGTCTGAGGCCACTTAATCAAGTAATCGAAGACTTAAGCCTGGTTCAGCAGGGTCAAGCCGATAAGCTAGATGGTTCTTACCCTTTAGAGCTCAGAGGCATGACGTCCAGTATAAATAAACTGATAGCGCATGAGCATGCTCAACGGAAGCGTTATCGAGATACGTTAGCTGACCTGGCACACAGCATAAAAAACCCGGTCACGATTATTACGGGAGCACTTAGAAATCTAAAACGAGAGAATTCATCGCCGGAACTCGACGATATAGAAGAGCAGAACCAACGCATCAACCAAATCATCACCTACCAACTTACCAAAGCCGTTGGTCAATCTGCTGCACCATTCAACCAGGCTATTTTGATCAAGCCTATTGCCGAAAAGCTTGCCTCCGCTATGCGTAAAGTCTATGCAGGAAAGAATATATTCATTTCCCTTAATGTTCCAGATGATGTTTTTTTTAGAGTCGATCAGGGGGATCTGATGGAGCTAATCGGAAATCTATTAGATAACGCCTGTAAATACGGGCAGCAACAGGTGAAGATAACGGTCAGTAACGAATCAGGTTTCGTGTCTCTGTGCATCGAAGATGATGGTCCCGGCATCTCCCAGGCCCAGCAAGCGCAACTGTTGAAGCGTGGACAAAGAGCCGATACATCCTTGCCGGGTCAGGGTATCGGGTTGGCCGTCGTAGAGGATATCGTTACTAATTATCGAGGCTCTATCAAGTTGGGTCGCTCTTCTCTTGGCGGTTTGAAGGTGGACATACAGTTAACTAACGCATAGAAAAATTTAATACTGGCACCTTATTTGCTAAATAACAGAGTATCTCCAACTCAAATAGATAACTGCACATTTCAGTCTATAAAAGAACGTCAATCTTAAAATGAATTAGAAAATGATTTGCAAAATGCAAAGCATATTAAAATTTAAAATTGAATTGTGTTTGATAATGAATGATTGAGTACAAATATTTTGTGCTCAAGCGTGTGAGTTCAATTTGGTTTGTTGGTCCATAACTTTGTTAAATCAATTATAGAGAGCTGCTTATGTACGGGTTAATCCATGTCGCGTTAAATGAAATGATCGTAAATAACTATAGTCAGGAATGCTGGCAGGAAATTGTAGAGCGCTCAGGTGTGCCTAGCGATTCTTTCATGCGTATGAATAGTTACGATGATAGCGTTACATTTGCGCTAGTAGGGGCTACTTCTGAAGTTCTGGGTGCGCCTATCAATAGCTGTCTGGAGGCATTCGGAGAGTTCTGGATGATTGATTTTGCGCCCCAAAGTTATGACAGTCTTTTATTGTCAGCCGGTGATGATTTGCTAACTTTTCTTGAAAACCTTGACCTGCTGCATGATCGCATCAGCACCACCTTTGTCGGCTTTGTGCCACCTTCATTTGGCGTACAAAGGCTTGAAAATGGCAAAGCGATTTTAAACTATACAAGCGCTCGCAAGGGGCTTGTACCTTTTGTTCAAGGCTTGTTGAAGGGGATGCAAAAGCGTTTTGACGTAGAGCTTATTATTGAGGAGGTTGAGATGCTGGATTCTGATATTGGCGATAAAGCGCGTTTTCATGTAACGCTTATCAATCACTGAGCAATGTCACTGATGACTTTAACGCAAGCTCAGATAGAGCAACTTTTTACCATGACTTTTTCGATCAATTCGGAAATGATCATTCTGCATAGCAGCGATGCTTTACAAAAACGTTGCCCCAATGCAGTTCCTGGTGAGCATTTGCTTAGCGTGTTCGACATTCATCGACCCCGTGGATTGACATCCTATTCGGAAATAGTAGAACGTCAGAATACCTTATTCCTGTTGATATCAAAGGATCGACGTTTTGCATTACGCGGACAAATCGTCACACCTGAAAACGATAATAAGGATACCACTTACTTTATGGGTTCACCTTGGATGTCATGGTTGTCTGAAAATTGTCCTGACATTAGCTTATCTATGACGGAATACCCTCGTCATGACTCACAACTTGATCACCAGTTTTATATTGTCACGCAACAGGCGATGGTAAAAGATCTCGAAGTGGTTAATACGGAAGCGCGTATAGCTCGAGATGAAGCCCAACAGGCAAGACAAATACAATCTGACTTTTTTGCTGTGATGAGTCACGAAATGCGTACGCCTCTCAACGGTGTCATTAGTGCTCTTGATTTAATGCAAGATGATAGAAGCCCTGCAGCCAAGACAGAACTTTTGTCTATTGCAAATTCTTCATCCAAGAATCTTCTTTCTGTTATTAATTATGTATTGGATTTTTCTAAATTACAGTCTGGTCAGCTAAAAAATGAAGATGAAGTATTTGAGCTTGAAACTTTGCTTAATTCCGTTACTGATATAGTAAGGCCTAAAGCGGAAGAAAAAGGCGTTATTTTAAAAACGGAGGTTTCACCTGACTGTCCCGACGTGATGATCGCTGATGGCAGTAAGATAAGGCAGATTTTGTTAAATCTGATCAGCAATGCCGTTAAGTTCACTGACGAAGGACATGTCGCTGTTAGAGTCACTAGTAAGGCCTTGGATAAGGCTAATCGGTATCAATTATTAGTCGAAGTCGAAGATAGTGGAATTGGTATTTCTGAAGAGCAGCGCCCTTATATTTTTGATGCGTTCTGGACGTCCCGTGAACGAACCGCAAGAGGCGAATCAAACACAGGGCTAGGGCTGAATATTTGTCGCCGGATGGCAAATCTAATAGGCGGGGAGCTAAGTTACACATCAACTGCCGGTGTCGGTACGTGTTTTCGCTTTGAATTAGAAGTAGGGGAGTCAAAAGCTATTCCTCAGGCTGAAGTATCTAATGAACCAGCTCAATTGATCAAAAAAGGCAGGGTATTGCTGGTTGATGACAATCAAACCAACCTTTTAGTAGGATCGTTGATGCTCGAAAGAATGGGGTTGCGAGTGCAAACTGCTTGCGATGGTACCGAAGCTATTCATTTGCAAGCATCACAACGGTTTGACTTAATCTTAATGGATATTACGATGACCACCATGGGCGGCGTTGAGGCAACAAAACGCATAAGGGATTCAGGGGATTTGGTGCCAATCATAGCCCTGACTGCGCATATTGGCGAGGATCGTGATCAAAGTTACATTGATTCTGGTATGCAGGATGTTGTGCATAAACCGATAGAAAAACCAGAACTTATCAATGTACTAAACCGTTGGCTTCCTGATACTGATAAACCTTTTGAGCAGACAGCAGAAAATGATTTGTCGTGCTCTAATGATAAATCGCACTCTGATTCCGGTATCAGTGACAAAGACTTGATAGACGATTCGATTGTTAGCACCTTAAAAGAGGATATTGGCGATGAGAACTTTAACAATGCGCTTGCTGTACTAACTCGCGATTCGGTTTCTCGTATGAATAAATTGAGTGCAGCATGGAAAGCACAAGATAACTCGACAGTAGCTAATGAGGCGCACACCTTAAGCAGTAGTTTATCCTGTTTCGGTGCGACACGTGTGGGATTAATCATGCGACAGCTTGAGCATGCCGCCAACAATAACGATTATCAAACTATGGAACATAAGTACAGGGAAGCAGAATCAATTTTTGAACCCACGTTGATTGCTTTTCAGGCAATGTTGAATGATTAAGAATCGAGCTAACGTGGAACTGGATTGACTGAAATTATTCAATTAAAGTTCTGATGCCTTTTAATACCTAAAACACCGCTCCCTGAGCTTGTTGAAGGGATGTTAGGTTTCACAATCTGATATCTTTTATCATCCATCCCAAACTTAAGGCGCAATCAACAGGCTGTACTCCCAATAATAAACGTTACCACTAACTGTCCAGGTACGAAGCGAGTCATAATGAATTACGCGCACACCATATCCAGGTTGATAAACGTAAACGCGCCCGCGCCTGTCATAGCCATAAACCATTACCAGTCGCCCATAATCATAACTGCCGTAATTAATCCAGATTGGGTGGCCACGATTAATGCTTAAACGAAGTTCCTCAAAGCTAAGGACACCTGTTATCCCGCTTTCGATACCACCCAAATCCCACAATAACCAACTCAAATCATATAAGGAGGGATAAGGTGACCCATAATGATATTCATATACGTATTCGATCTCTGCATACGAATGGTGAAATCCATAGTAGTGAAGGGTAGTGTAGGTTGTTGAAACCCAACTC
>JBFHPN010000131.1:0-6343 GCA_041592735.1 Oleiphilaceae bacterium
CTATACCGAGTATCGAACTAAAACCCGAAACACCATGCACCAGCACAATCGGATATTTGGTTTTGTATGCATTACAGTCCTGCCACCACCAGCAAATAGCGCTGGCTTGCGCGCTGAATGCAAATAACATGGTCATGAGTAGACCTTTTAGCAGGCCATTTCTTCCTATTTTTGTTTTCATTGCTTCACCTTCTTGTTTTTATATGGCTTTCTTATTCAAACAAGTCCGCAGTGCAGTGACAGGCAAAAAATAATGGGCTTAGCTTAACCGGATAAATGCCAGGGGCGCTAACTTGGTTAATATCTTCAAACATTGATAGATGACCATAACACTTTGGTTACGATATGCAGAACGACATGTCTGCAGGGCAATATTGGAAGATCGCATTTCAGGTATAACCGAGTTTTTTATATTTTTTACTCGTGTTCACTTTTACAAACTTCTTCGAATAGTCTCAAAAACTGAATTTTATTTCTATAATAAATGGGCATTTTTATGAACTATGTTTCATTTAGAACATTTAATCTTCAATTTATTGCCACGAACATCTTCCGTTATCAGAGAACCCCAAAAACTTGCACACTTTTTGTATAGCTGTAAGGTAAATCCATCTGTTAGCATTGCATCTGTCATTCACCAACTTACCGGCAAATACATGGGTTATATTTCAATTCACTGGTTAAACATTCTGGCGCTTGCCTGGTTTTTGGCATGCTTTAATGGGTACATGCGCTATGCCCGTTTACGCAGTTACAAGAGCCATGCAGGCTCACCGAGCCTTGCTTCTGAAATGCACAAATATCGGCTGCAATGGATGCACACGGTGCTAACCAGAGAAATGCGAGTAGCCGACGCTGCCATGATCGCAAATCTGGAAAAAAGTGTTGCCTTTTTTGCCTCGACCACCATGCTGATTCTCGCCGGTTTGATTACTATTTTAGGGTCCACCGAAAAAGCCATAGACTTGATTTCAGCACTGCCTTTTGCGGTGACCATGGAGCGTGCTGACTGGGAATTTAAAATAGTGATACTTATCCTGCTTTTTACCTATGCCTTTTTTAAATTCACCTGGAGCCTCAGACAATATGGTTTTGCCACCATCATGATTGGCGCAGCACCTTTGCCGACGCAAGTGTGCACAACTGAAGAGCGGGAATTATGGGCACGTAAAATGGCGTCCATGTCTTCCATGGCAGCCAATAATTTTAATATTGGATTACGTACCTATTATTTCTCAATTTCAATGCTCACCTGGTTTATTCACCCCATGCTGTTTATGTTCAGCTCTGCACTGGTAGTGTTTGTATTATTCAGACGGGAATTCAAATCTTCAACATTGAAACTACTTACCGGAAGGGTAGACAGGCACCTGGGCTAAGTTCAGCATCGTAAGTTTAAGCAAGACGATCACTAGAAACCGTATGCTAATGACACATACGATGTTTCTTCAGTGTGAATCGCTATCAGCTGCACGACCCACATACGTAAACCAAGCTCTAAGCCGAGGCCTTCTACCGCATCCCTTAAGTTCGCTCGCTGCTCCTCATCGGGAAACAGATAAGAGAGACCAATATCAACACCCAAGAATGAAAAACCGCTTGTATAGCTAAGGTTTATTTTTTCACCTTTAGTACCCAAACCGAATCGTAGTGTTGGCCCTTCATGAGTCGCACCCTGGCGTTTGAAAAATGAAACGCCTGCATAATGCGTATGACCAATCAGATTATCATCATCCACATAAGCATACCGGGGCGTCCACCCTTTCATATCGGTCATTTTTTTCAGGCTAAAATCATCCAGACTGAAATCAGCCCAGGCAGGAACAGCAAAAACAAGCAATGTCAGCAATAACAGTTTTTTCATGGCAGTGATACAGCATCCTTGGCGCGAAAGTGTTTGATATAAAAATCATTCGCCGCAAGCCTACTATATTGTTGGCCCTGAAACCAAGAACCATTCCGCTATTTTTAAATTATCAGGAAACTATGTTTGTGCACTGTCTGAGTGTTTGCTGTGCGCCGATGCTAAGTAAGGGCCCTGCCAAATGAGTATTCAACGGGCAAAAAAATCCCAGCAGAGCTGGGAACAAGAGTACACATGAAACATAACTTATTAAAAGTGAAGCGGGCCTGAATCGCCTCACTCAAAATTCGATAATTGAATATTAGCCTTGTGTGCACGAACTGTCTGTTGGTAAAAATTTGCAAAATGTAAAATTATATTAATTTCTGATAGCAAAATATGTTTAAGCCTCATAGAAAAATTGGCTTTATACCTAATTATAGTGATAATGCTCATATAGTATCGGCTAGTTCATCAGACAGGATGAAACTCTTTTTTTTGACCAGTTATTCATAACAAGAAATTAGAATATGGAAGTGCATTTCTTATTTAAGCTTATAAAAAGTTTAACCGGGCAAACTACCCTAAGTTCACTGACAATGGCGTATAAAGCCATTCTCTCTGAGCACTTTGAGAACACCTCTTTTTCGGTTTTTGAACTTCAACCTACCCGCTTAGGCAACGAAAAAAATTCATCGATCATATGTGTGGACTGTGAATTTGATGAGGAATCTTTTCTCCTCAGTGATTCAATGTCATTTGACCAGGCCGTCAACCAGTGTGAGCCCGTTATTGCCGATGAACATGGCCGAGAATTATTTATTTTCCCGGTTGTGCTATATGACAATTCCGTCTCTCACATCATTGTGATCAGGCATTGTTACGCTGATCAAACCCAGCGTGATCTGCTGCTTGGCCTGCAAGAGATTGTGACGGATATCTTCAGAAGCATCCACGAAAAAGGCTATGACCCGTTAACCCGCATATTAAACCGCCAGGCGTTTGATCAAACGGCCTCTGAATTAGCTTATTCCCAGCATGGGAAAAACCTTATCAAAAGCCTGAGTGCCATCGCGATGCTGGACATCGACAAGTTTAAAGAGATCAATGATCGCTTTGGCCACGCTATCGGCGATGAAATATTACTGCTTTTTGCTCAAACTATCCGAAGCGTGCTCCGCCGTGAAGATCTTTTTTTTCGCTACGGCGGTGAGGAATTTGTTATTTTTGTCAAAGATGTTGAACAGGAGCAGGCACAGCAAGTTCTTGAACGCTGCCGACTGGCTATAGAGGAACGCCGCTTCCCCCAAGTTGGCCAAGTAACCGTGAGTATCGGGTTTACTGATCTGGACAGCCATTTCCATCCGGTAGATAATTTATCAAAAGCAGATAAGGCTTTATACTTCATAAAGAAAAACGGACGTAACAAAGTGCTTTCTTACGAGCATCTGGTAAATAGCGGGCAACTAGAACCCATCACACCAAAAGAAGGCAGCGCTGACTTCTGGGATTAAACACCCTCTATCCAAAACACCACAGACCTATCGGCTGAATCTTCATTTACGACACTGAGATATCGAGACTGATCCATGCTTCAACCCTACTCGCTAATCAATTCCCGCGGCAAACCACATTTTGGCCGGTTTTCTAAACCGGTAAATGAAATCAACGCAAAAGATACCGATTACCGAACACCGCTTAACAAAAAAGCCGGCAAGTGGAAGAAACATTTTCATTTCAAGCAGTTCCAGTATTTCGGCGGAATCAGTGATGAACTTATATTTGGTTGCGCGCTGGCAGACACGGCCTACATAGGGTCGGTATTTGTGTATATTTATCGGATCACTGATCAGAAAATGCTGACATGGCAGTTTAAAAAACCCTTGGCAGCTGGGCTGTCCCTGAGTAAGCGCCCTGATAATGGCGTTAGTGTTTTCAGGTCCGGCAATAAACATATACAAATGCGCTATCAGTTAAATTCCCGAGGCGAGCGCCGTAAAATACTGGAAATAGATTTCGGCCGGGAACTTCAGCTCATGGCTGAACTATTTGAACAACCAGACTATGAAGCCATGGCCCTTTGCACCCCCTGCTCCATCAACGGTTGGACCTACGCACAAAAAACCGCCGCGCTTCCGGTAAGCGGACATGTCCATTGCGCCTTGGGTAACTTCAAACTTGAAGAAATAGCTTGCCATGGTCATCACGACTTTTCGGCAGGATATATGAGACGTGAAACCTTTTGGAATTGGGCTTGTTTCTCGGGAAGCATGTCCATCAATAATAAAAAAAATCAAAACATAGGTTTAAATGTATCATGGGGAGTGAATGAAACGGGCTTCTCTGAAAATTGTTTTTGGATAAACAACAGCATGTACCTGCTTCCCCAGGTTCAATTCAAATTTGAGCGAGATGACGAGTATTCTACCTGGCGCGTCACCAGCGAGAACCAGCAAGTCGATCTTCGTTTTGTACCAGAAGGCATGCACAAAGAAAAAATCAATGTCTTCATGTTTGCCAGCAGCTTCAAACAGATTTTTGGTCGTTTTAATGGGTATTTGATCAATCAGGACGGGCAGCGGTTCGATATTGAAAATTTATATGGCTTTGTTGAAGATCATTATTCAAAGTGGTAACAAAAGACTGATTGACCGAACAGAAAAATAAGCGTACAACTGTAAGCCATAAAATCACTACACAAGTTGTACCTTCTTATGAACAAGAAAATCAAGCAGCCCTCTGCACCAAAAGCAAAAACTCCCCAGATAGAAAACGACTTATTAGCCAAACTATTTGAAGCCCATGTGGCGCATGAACTCGCGATATTCAACCCAAAGCGTTTTGAATCCTTTCTGGATAAAGAGATCAAGCACGTCCTTTCGCACGCAAACCAGACCAAGCTTAAAGACTGGTTAGGCCCCGAGACGATAAAAGAGCTTGTGCATGAACACGTCGTGGAAGCCGCCATTCCAGGCTCCATTGCAGATATAGCCGGACAACTCTCCGAAAGCGTCTTTACGTCAGACTTTCATAAAAAAACCACGCTAAAACAAATTCTTTCGCGCGCTCAGTTTGAAGAATTCGTTGATAAAGCGCTTGAATTGAAAGAGCAGCGTAACAACGGTCTGGACAAGCTAATTGATTTACCCATTTATACCGATCTGATCTCGGGCATACTCTTTCAATCAATTATTCATTATATCTACGAGAATAATCTGATCAGCAAAAACGTACCTGGCGTTTCATCTCTGCTAAAGGCTGGCAAAAAGTTCATGCATAAAGCCGCGCCAAATTTAGGCAGCGGAATCGAAGACAGCGTCAGAAGCTACATTGCAAATAGTCTGGAACTCATCATTATCGAGAGCAAGGCCTTCCTGAGTGAATCTGTCAGCGAAGAGGATCTTAAAGATTCAGCCATGGCCCTCTGGGAACGCATTGAAGACACCCCTTTATCGAAATTTCAAAAAGGCATGAGCAGTCTCGATCTGACTGAATTTATTGCATTGGGTTATAACTTCTGGCTGAGTTTCAGAAAAAGTACGTATTTCAAATCCTGTTACGAAACAGCTATCAATGTCTTTTTTGACATTTATTCTGAATACACACTAGAGGAATTACTTGAAGAATTTCAGGTAACGCCAAAAAAGATATCCTCTGAAATAAAGCGCTTCTCACCTCTATTAATGAAAGGTTTGAGCGCTAGTGGTTATCTTGAATCAGCAGTAAGGCGCCACCTGCAAGAATTTTATAGCTCTCCGGCAGCGCTTGAGATGGTCAGTCAGGATCACGAATGTTCGTGAAACCTGACTTTATTTTTACTGAATCGACGTACCAGAACATAAAAAACCGGGGTAAGCAGCAAACCGAATATAGTTACCCCTATCATACCTGAGAATACGGCTACCCCCATGGCATGGCGCATTTCTGCGCCTGCCCCGGTCGAAAAGACCAGGGGAACGACTCCCATTATAAATGCGAGCGAGGTCATTAAGATGGGTCTTAAACGCAAACTACTTGCCTCAAAAACCGCTTCCTTCACAGACAAACCTTGATCTTCCTTTTCTTTCGCAAATTCGACAATCAGGATCGCATTCTTGGTAGCCAGCCCCACCAACACAATCAAACTGATTTGGGTGAAAATATTATTTTCCATCGGCCCGCCAAAAAAAGCACCATCCAGGAATACACCAACAATCGCGCAAAGCAAGGTCATAGGTACAATCAATATAATCGCAAGTGGTAAAGACCAGCTTTCATATTGTGCCGCGAGCACCAGAAAAACCAGTAAGACAACGAGCGGGAAAATATAAATCGCGCTGTTACCTGCAAGAATTTGCTGATAAGTCAGATCGGTCCACTCATATGCCATCCCCGCGGGCAGTGATTCATCCAGTATTTTAGTGATCGCAGCCTCTGCTTGTCCGCTACTGTAACCCGGACTGGGCCCGCCATTAATGTCAGCAGCCGGAAACCCATTGTAATGCGTCACTCTGTCTGGGC
>JBFHPN010000132.1:0-6337 GCA_041592735.1 Oleiphilaceae bacterium
GAGTGCCCAGCAAACGCCATCTTCTCAGAAGATGAGTTGCCACCGGATCAGGTTAAATATATAGAACTGAATGCAGAGCTTTGTCAGGTCTGGCCAAACATCACTGAACAAAAAGATCCTTTGCCGGATGCGAAGGAATGGGATGGTGTACCGGATAAACTAAAATATCTGGAACGATAACACAGACTCAAAAAAGAACCGGGCGAACACCCGGTTTTTTTATGTCATTGTTTAACACGATGACGGCTGAAGCTTTTCTCCGCAGGCTCTGCAGACATAGTTCGCCCTGCCCCGCCTTACTTTATTATGACGTATGAGAGAAATCAGATGCTCCTTATTTTCACAAGCGCAATGATAGCTGAATCGTTTTTGTGGTGAAGCTGCCATATCAAATGTATGGGTAACGCGCGGCGTTAATCGATATAGCTCCATCATCACCGTTCGCCACTCCTTGCCATGAGGTTTAGGCTTATTTTTAACCTTCCCATGGCGATTTAAATAAAGCTGATAAACCACTACATGCGCACATTCATGGGGCACGACTTCATCAATAAATGCCTGTTCATTATGTTTTAGCAAGCTTTCATTAAAACGTATTACAGGCAAAGCCTTATTCCATTTACAGGATAAAGGAAAGCGCACTTGGCCTGCGGATCGACCTTTCAAGTCATATCGAATGCTATCTACCTTAAACTCACAACCATAGTAGGCAGAAGCCTTGGAAAGCGCCTCTGCCACAGCATTATTTACCCTTATGATGAGTTCATCACCTGAAGCGGCAGGTGTTTTACGGGTTCTGTCTAAAATTTTCATGTAATGGCGTGAGAATAAATGCGGTTGATTATCGAGCATCGCAAGCGATGGTGTTGGCACCAAGATTATCACCATTATTACTTATTTATAAAGCATAGAAAGTGATGCCGACAGGCAACATACACACATATAATGCCTATAACGACTAATTGGGTTACTATGCGCCGCACACTATCAATTATCTATTTTGTACTACCTTGAGTTGCTTATGTATGAACTGAGTCTTCTTTATATCTGCCTGTTACTGTCTACAGGCTTTCTGGCAGGCATTATTAATACGATGGCTGGCGGTGGATCAAACCTCACCATACCGGCACTCATGGTGATGGGTATTCCTGCAGATATTGCAAATGCCACCAATCGCGTCAGCGTTTTCTTTCAATCCCTGACGGCCGCCAAGGGATTCAAAGCGCACGGAAAGCTAGCCATTCCAGACCTGAAAACAGTGGTGGGCATGACCCTGATAGGCGGTTTTTTTGGTGCTGCTCTGGCTTCTTACATGCCAGAAGCCTTATTAAAGCCAACTCTGTTAATAGCCATGATACTTATGGCAGGCATTATTTTGTTTAAGCCATCTGCGATAGCGGTGCCTGAAGGGACACAAGCATTTCGCGTATTTGAACGTAAAACCTCTATTCCCATGTTGCTATTAGCAGGATTCTACGGTGGTTTCGTACAAGCAGGTGTGGGCTTTATCTTGATCGCCGCGATCGTTGGCGGCTTACGCTACGATCTTGTAAGAGCCAACGCACTTAAAATAGTCTGTACATTGGCATTTACAGGCATCGCATTACTTATCTTCATCGCGCGTGATCAAGTTTGGTGGGTACCCGGGCTGATACTGGCTTGCGGATCTATTTTAGGTGCTCATATTGCTGTAAAAATCACCATAAAAGTCAGTCAGAACACGTTAAAATGGTTTTTATTTATTATGACGATTGTGGCCAGCCTCGCTGCAATCCTTTCCTGAAGAACGGGAATCAGCGCCCGTTCAATTCACTTAACATCGCCTTAAATACAGCCTCTCTTTTAGCCAATGATTCATTGACTAAATGATGCTGGGCGCGATCGATGTAGGCAATTTTAACTTCACTGAAAAGCCGGGTCAGAACGCTAATATTGTGCTCCCAATCGACTGTTCTGTCGCCAGTCCCCTGAATAATCAAGACCTTACGCTTAATACCTTCGGCAGCCTCAATAGTGGGTATCCACTCTTTTAAGGCGCTGATCCAGTCAACAGATAACCATTTAGACTGTAGCGGGTCATGGTCCTTAAGAAAGCGCAGAAATTTTACATCCTCTGAGTTTTGAGAAAAATTTCGATACCACACCTTAAAGAAGGGTTTAACAACAGAATGCAAGCGGATAATGGCCTCCCATCCTTTTGGTCTGACCAGCGGCGAAAGCAAGACCACCTTATCAAACACCTGCTCTTCAGGTTCTCCATTTTTCAAACGATCAACAATCACCGCACCGCCTGTGCTCTGGCCAACACAATGATAAGGCAGTGGCAGATGGTTTTTGCAAACAGCCAGACAGGCATTCATCGAATCCTGGTATTGTTGAAAGGTGGTTATCGCAGTCGGTTTACCGCTGGATAAACCATGACCGGGCATATCATAAATAACAACAGCATAGTTATTTTTAATCAGGCTATGAATCAGATGATGAAAGATACCGGCATGATCAAAATAGCCATGAAATATGAACACGGTGGCTTTGGCCTTCAAGGGCTTGAAAGTCTGCATAACTAAGCGAAATTCACCCGTATCGATCCAGCCAACGCGCTGCTCAAGCCCTTCAAACTGTTGATAAAAATTCATTTCATAAAAATCATAATAATGAATTATTTCACCTTTAACCTGGGGCTTAGCTCTGAATGAAAACTTCCCAAGATCCATTAATAAACGATCACGATCCCAAATCATTAATTTTTTTCACCTTAAAAACATAAACTATTTTGTTCATCAATACGCAAGGTTACAAACCATTACACACTGAAACATTTTACAAAGTTTTTAAAAACCAATGTAACAAATGTCAGTGTATACGGTAAAATGCATTTGTTGAGTTTGACTCACGGACAGGATTTAAACAAATACAACGAATAGCTTTATTTTAGCTTAAGACCACGAACTCTCGACCCGAATCTTAAGAATATAAGCACATATGGATGAGCGTAGATCATGAAATCAGAAAGTAAACCATTTAAAGCCCTGGATATTGTCCTTGCTACCACCATTAGCGGTATCATTCTTAGCTTTCTGGTTAGTCAGATTATCTAATTGACGATTAAGCGTAAATACATCGAAAGAATTCAGTTTCTTCAGAGGCGTATGTGATTTACCAAGCCCCATGGTATCTTCGAAACGGCCATCTTCAAAGCATTTATCCTTCCCTCTTCAGAAAAGTACGGGGATGCAATTTTCTGCGCCAGAGGATTCAGACAAAAGACGATGATTTTCTGGATCTGGATTGGCTGAAACAAGGAAATGACCGCCTTGTAATATTAAGTCATGGCCTAGAAGGACATAGCCAACGCCCCTATATGCTTGGCATGGCCAGCTATGCATCCATGCACAACTGGGACGTACTTGCCTGGAATTACAGAGGCTGCAGCGGTGTTCCTAATTTGAACCCCTACGCCTACCACAGCGGAAAAACTGAAGATCTGGCCGATATTATCGAACACGCTGCAACACATGGTTACCGCGAAATAGCACTCATTGGTTTTAGTATTGGTGGCAATATTACCCTACTGCACCTTGGTCGTGATCTTGAAATACTTAATCCTGCCATTGTCGCTGCTGTGGCCATCTCTGTACCCTGTGACCTTCAAAGTACCTCAAAGCAGCTGGCCAAAAAACAAAATCACCTCTACATGAAAAACTTTTTGCTTAGTTTTGAACAGAAATTAAAAGAAAAGCAGCGCATATTTCCTGAGCAGATTGATCTGTCTGACTTCAAACATATCAGGAACTTTAAAGATTTTGATGAACGTTATACGGCCCCAATGAATGGCTTCAATTCTGCCGAGGAATATTGGCAGAAAAGTAGCAGCTTACAGTATCTAAACTCAATTAAAACACCCTGTATGATCCTCAATGCAAAAGATGATCCCTTTCTGACCGAGACATGTTTTCCGTATGCATACTGCTCAGCCAACCCTTTTCTTACACTGATAGAAACGGAGCATGGCGGTCACCTGGGCTTTATGCCAGGCAACCAAGGTGATGATTATTTCTCTGAACAATGTGCATTGGCTTTCTTGAATACTCATAGCCAATCAACATCAGCTTAAGCTTGATTCATTGCCAGGATTTAAGTGCCTGAACCGCCTGGTTATTAGCGGGTTTAAGCTCCAGCCCTGTCGGTGAAAGGTATAGTGAATACTCTGCTGCATCTGTCATGGGTGCATAGACAGCTGAACCATAATAGCTACTGAATAACCAACCATCGAAGGCCTGCGCCATATAAGGCCACAACACACGCGTTATATCATCGGCATCAAGCTGAATAAGCGATCGAGATTTCAAACGCTCATCCTCAAGTAAATGATAACGGCCACTTAATCTGTCCAGCCTGAAGAGAGTTTGAAAACCGAGTTGTGCAAGTAGGGGGTGCCAGGTGATGACCCTGATATCAAGTTGCCAAAGATCGCCGTTAACGACAAAGAGATTGTTTTGTTTTTCAAGTGAACCTTGTCTAACTGCCTCGGTTGCGTCTGCTAATTCAAGATATAAGAGATATTCCTGATCTGCCGCTTTCGTTAATTTTACCTGCGCAATAGGTGCAATGAGTGTCGCGGGGAAATACTGACGGAGTTGCTGAGCAAAGATGAGAATGAAAAAGCAGCACAGCAACCACAAGCTGGTTTTAATAAGTTTAAATGGAAGTCGCCATAAAGGCTTCAATAGCCTACGAATGCTTAAGAGCGCTACCAGGCCAAACCCTGATGCAAGTATATAAAGCAGCGTCAGCAGGCCTTCAAGCGTCACCTCTCTGTTCTCAGAGCTTGTAGCCGATCGAGGCCAATGAGTCTTCTGTTAACTTAAGCAAGGCTTCGTTTACATGCCCTTTCACATTCATACTTTCAATAAAATATTCAATGGATGTTAAGGCATCTGCAAGTGTTTCGAGCAATAATGACTCTGGAAGTGCATCCGTATCCAACAGCTCAGTGTTGACACAATCTACACATAAGGCCAGTAAGGCTGCTGCTTTTTCCTGGCTGATTATCGCCATAGCGCCTCTGACTGAGTTAAGCACCTGAGTGACATTGGCTAAATGGAGCTTATCACCACGAGAGTCTATATAAGAGCTGATGGATCGTTTCACCAGCGAAAGCCCGGACTTTGATTCTTCGATCAACACCAGTATTGCTTCAATCAAGAAAGGCCCTTGATCAGAACCTGTCTGAATACCTGTATCAACATCTGCCTGAATGCCGGTTTCCTCAAAACACTTGATAGCCTGTTCGATATTCAGCACGATATCGGCTACTTGCATGAGCTCGGACTCTGTTACTTGTTTGTCCTGCTCTATCCAAAGCGCGATTCGTTTTACCTGCTGCTCGCAGACTGAACTGATCTTCGGTAAATTCAACATCGACAGAGTGCTACTGAGCCGCTCAAACACGGCACAAATAAAGGTAATATCATCCTGCTGAGGATCACCATGCCGCTCCAGAAGATCCAGTTTATCCTTGAGCTGAGTCAACTCTTCTTGCATGGCGCTTGAAAGCGATTTTAATACATCCGCACCAGGGCCAAATAATCGGCGGCTCTCGCGCTGAAGGTCTATTTCATTAAAGGCAAAGGGCTGAATATTAAAGCCGTTGAGCAGATTCTTCACTTTATCAGACTGATTGCCGCTCAGGGCAATCAGGTATAACAGTTCTTTACGTATAGAATCCGGGGCACTTTTGGCGGCGACAACCGTTCCAACCATTGCCATTTCACGAAGATATTTTTCAATTTTCATGAACAGGCGTTTTCTTGGATCCAAAATGGCTATCTTTTCAGCCAGAAAGACTTCTGTGAGAATGCTGACTAATGCCCAGAATTCAGACATGGGCTGTCCGTAACATAGCCGGACACAACCTTTTGAAGCCCGATTGATTAATTGCAGGCCTATTGGAATATTTCTGTCACGCAGTAAATCAAGAAGACCAACTTGATACATATGCCTGAAACGCTTGGCATGATGATCAAAATCCCCGAGTTTTTGACAAACCGATGCATCCAATAAAGTGGTCGCATCAAAATGCTGGTTAGGCGTCAGATCAAAAAAATGAGATTCCGGGTAAGGTTTGCTTTTTCGCGCCATCCGAAGTTCATTAATGATGGGCAGCAATAATTCGGGAAAGTCCTGTCGTGACTGGCTGAAATATTCGGTATAACGCCGCAGAAGAAAAATGGCATTACTAAGATTGGTTAATAATCCGTTTTTATCATCGGTTGCACCAACAGGCACTTCATTAGCCAGATACACCGATTCCTGACATAACAACACACATCCCTGA
>JBFHPN010000133.1:0-6213 GCA_041592735.1 Oleiphilaceae bacterium
CGCTTATGCGCCACGGTTAGCTCAAAAATATTTGCCGGAACATCGACTCAATATCAATTAACGCTCGATTCAGGCACAAAAATAGACGCTTTATTTCCGAGCCATCAAGACTTTCAGATCGGGGCTAAAATACCGGTTAAGCTTGACGCAGAACATTTAATTGCCTATGAAATTTCAGGCGTAACAGAACCTGTCTTATAGCGTTAACCCAACTTAATCTCGACTTGCTGACTAGCACGCTCTTCAAGAAATGCCTGGTAATCGTGCAGCAACTCTGCCTTTTCCCAATGAAGGAAGTGCCCAACCCCTTTGATCAGCATAAAGCGCCCATAAGGTATCAACTTTGTTGCCTGCCGCGTATCAAAAAGATCCATGATGGTGTCAAATTGGCCCATCACAACCAAAGTAGGGACTTTGATTTTCTCAAGGTTCATATGCGATTTTAAATCGCCTAGCTGAGTAACGAAGACACTATGCTCATAAAATGACTGGAATTGCTGCTCATTCATCGCGTTGAATTGAGCGATGATCTGTTTCTTTAGTGAATCAGGAATGTATTGTCCGAATTTCTCAATCATCATTGGCGCTATGTCTGACCCTTTACCAGACTGAATCAAAGTTTGAACATCGCCAATAATGCTCGTTAAAACACTGTTGGGCTTTGTACCAAAACTCCCTAATATCAACTTATCAAATACTTCAGGATGATGTTCAGCATAAACCGCTGAGACAATTGATCCCCAGGATCCTCCTAGGAGAAATCGCTGCTTGCAGCGCATTAACCCCAAGTGCTCTACCAACTGATCTAGGACGTCAACTTGCTCAAATAAAGAAACACCAGGGGTGCCAGACAGAATCTCAGAGCGCCCCTGTCCTGGCATATCAAACACAACTACACGATACTCTTCTGAAAAATGAGACACCAGTGTACGCCAGGCAGACATGGTTTGCTTTGCGCCACTGACACACACAATCACTTTATCCTCGTTATCCCCATAAACCCGGTAAGGGATTAAAAAACGGCTGAATTCAAGTACGCCAGCGTCTTTTTTCATTTTGGTGTCCTATAGTAAATAGCGAATCTTATTCTTTGTGTCTCTTTATATCAGATAAATATCCCTAAATATGTGAAATAAGACCTTGTTTTACAATGATTCATATTTGCACTCAATATTCACCTGTCGATCAGATTAACACCTTTGCTATGATTTAATTGACAGAACAAGTTCAACATTAGTTTAAGCCCAGCTCTTGATAGACTTTATGCAAGGCATCCACCGGTGACTCCGCCTGGGTTATTGGACGCCCAATTACAAGATAATCTGAACCCGCTTCGATTGCCTGAGCAGGCGTCATTACGCGCACCTGATCACCGATATTCGAAAATGCAGGCCGTATACCCGGTGTTACCAACTTGAACTGAACTCCAAGTTCCTGCTTCAAACAGGCAGCCTCCTGAGCTGAACATACAACACCATCAAGACCTGAATGATGTGCAAGCCGAGCAAGATGCTGGACATGCGCCGCTGGCGATTCAGTAACGCCGGTTTCCAATAAATCCTCAGCAGATAAACTAGTCAAAACCGTTACCCCTATCAGCAAAGGTTTGGTTTTATAAGCTGCCAGTTTATTCACACAGGCTTCCATCATCCTGCGCCCCCCACTGGCATGAACATTCACCATCCATACCCCAAGATCTGCCGCGACGGCCACCGCATTTGCCGTGGTATTCGGAATATCATGAAACTTGAGATCAAGAAAAACCTGAAAGCCTTTTTTATGCAAGGCTTCCAGAATGACCGGCCCAACTTTTGTATAAAGTTCCTTGCCCACCTTTAAACGGCATAAATTCGGATCCAGTTGGTCTGCCATGTTTAAAGCGCTGTCCAGTGAAGGATAATCCAGAGCGATCACCAGAGGAGAACTAATAAGCCGACCAGATAAATCCATGTTTTTTTTCTCTTGCATCAAAACGACTACCTTTTTTTGATTTTAAATGCTGATTCGTATTCAACAAGCGGACTAATTGTCTGCCAACTCTTACAGCTCGGACACATCCAGTGCATGTGGCCACTTTTGAACCCACATGAGTCACACAGGAAAGCCCCTTGCTCGATATTAATTTCATCCAGTACACGACTCACCAAGGCCAGCACATCCTCGCTTGAGTAATTAGCTAGCGCATCAATTTTAAATAATCTATCCAGGCCTGTCAGACTTGGTGAGTGATTAAGATGATCAAATAAAAAAGAAGCCGCCCTGTCCTGCGCCCCCTCCTCTAACATAGAGTCAACAACTGCTAGCATGATAGGAATCTGACCCGTTTCGAGCATTATTTTTTGTAAATAATCCTGATGCGGCTGAAAACTTTGAGTTATCCTGGTCACTTCAAGAAATATGGGCAAAACCAGGGGAATATGTCGTGGCGACAGAACAACAAACTGTTTCAGATGCTGGAGCGCTACAGCATAGTCTTTATTCTTGATAGCGATTCTGGCTAGGCCCTCATACGCTCTAAAACACTCTCTATCCACCGACAGTGCCTGCTTATAGGACGTCACAGCTTCGCGAAACAAGCCCTTTGAGGCATCTTCTTCAGCTATTTCACAGGTGTATTGCGCCACTCTTATGGCAATATCTTTATGCCTTTTGAGATCTATTCTATGCGTTTCCGCCAAGGCAGAACGCCAATCTTTCTCCGCCTCATGAATATCAAGCAATAACTTAAGACTTTTAAGAGAGAACTGTTTAGAGTCCTTTAGTTGGTAAAGCAATGTCTGCGCTCTGTCAAATAAGCCTGCGGCCTTATAGTCTTTAGCCAACTCATAAACAATGCTATCTGAAGCTTTGGAATTTATTTCAGGGTGCGCCATTAAATTCTGATGAACCAAAATGGCTTTTTCTACTTCACCTTGCGTTCTAAAGTGTTTACCTATAGAGATATGAAGAGAAAGCGTTTCCTGAGTTACATCAAGTGAATGTATAAAACGATCGATAGAGTCATCAGAATAGGAGTCAAAAAACAGTTGCAGTCGCTGTTTCATTCCGTCAGAGGGAGTAACCTTTCGATTAGCTTTAATCGATTTACTTTTGTATGTATAGCCAAGCAACCAACCAATGGCGATGGACAAAAACATCAAAATGAAAAAAAAAATATTTTCCATTTAACTGCCTTTGCTGGATTCTGCTCTAACTCTTTCTACAGTCGGCGAATTGGTGTCGTGTTGTTTTTTAGTGAGCATTTTAATTTTTATGCTTTGGAACAGCTGGCGCGGTAAGGCGAGGATAAGACCGAGAAGCACCCCGGTTATCAAGCTACCCAATATCCAAAAACCAACGGAAAATAAGGGCATCTCAAAGAACAGTAAATCAACGCTTATCAGCGCCTGATTTCTGAACGAAAAAACCAGGCCGAAAATAATAAATGCCAATACAACCAGTACATATACGATTGATTTAAGTATAGCCATGCAGATCACCTAGCCTAGATGGAGAATTAAGATTGACTCATGTAATGTATGACTATCTTAACATGCGAGATGACAATAAGGGGAAAACATTAATACCCTTCTTTTAAACTATCATTCACTTTGTCTCTCAGCTCTTTACCTGGCTTGAAATGCGGCACATATTTCGCGTCAAGCTTGACCGCTTCACCCGTTTTAGGATTTCGACCAAGACGAGATGCACGATAATGCAACGAAAAACTACCAAACCCTCTGATTTCAATTCTCTGTCCAGAGGAGAGTGTATTAGACATTAAATCGATAAGGGTCTTAACGGCCAATTCAACATCTTTTACAGATAATTGCGTTTGCTTTGACGCAATAATTTCAACGAGTTCTGATTTTGTCATTTACTACCCTGTCCATAAAAAAAGAGCTTTTTTCTAGTGTAGACAAAGAAATAGAAAACACAAAAAAAACGGGCATCAAGCCCGTTTTTTTTGATTATATTACAATTAGTTAGTTATCAACGAACATGCATTATTTGTTTTGCATCTGCTCTTTGATAAGGTCACCGATGGTCGTTGGGCCAGAAGACTCAATCTGTTTCTCACGAACATCTTTCATTGCCTGCTTCTCATCATCAATATCTTTTGATTTAACAGACAGATTAATCACGCGATTTTTTCTGTCGATATTAATGATTTTAGCTTCCACCTGCTCACCCGCTTTCAACTGAGTAGTCAGATCCTCAACGCGATCCTGGCTCATTTCAGATGCTTTTAAGGTCGCTTCAACATCAGCCGCTAACTCAACGATAGCTGCTTTCGCATCAACAGACTTAACAGTACCTGTAACCACAGTACCTTTGTCGTTAACTTGTACAAATTCTGCAAATGGATCACGCTCAAGCTGCTTGATACCCAGGGAGATACGCTCACGCTCTGGATCAACAGACAAGATAACGGTTTCAATCTCATCGCCTTTCTTGTACTTGCGAACAGCTTCTTCACCCGCTTCATGCCATGAGATGTCAGAAAGATGAACAAGACCATCAATACCGCCATCCAGACCAATAAAGATACCGAAATCAGTGATAGACTTGATTTTACCAGTCACTTTATCTTCTTTATTGAATCGGCTTGAGAACTCTTCCCATGGATTAGCATGACACTGCTTGATACCCAAAGAAATACGACGACGATCTTCATCAATATCCAGAACCATCACTTCAACTTCATCACCCAACTGAACAACCTTTGACGGGTGAATATTCTTGTTGGTCCAATCCATTTCAGAAACGTGTACCAGACCTTCTACGCCTTCTTCAATTTCAGCGAAACAACCGTAATCGGTCAGATTAGTGACACGTGCTGTAACGCGGGTATTCTCTGGGTAACGCTCTTTGATTTGAACCCATGGATCTTCACCCAATTGCTTAAGACCCAATGAAACACGGTTACGCTCACGATCAAACTTCAATACTTTAACGTTGATTTCATCACCAACATTCACTATTTCACTAGGATGCTTAATGCGCTTCCAGGCCATATCGGTAATATGCAGCAGACCATCTACACCACCCAGATCAACGAAAGCACCATAATCGGTAAGGTTTTTAACGATACCTTTCGCTTCCATACCTTCAGCCATAGACTCAAGCAATGCTTCACGCTCTGCACTGTTTTCAGCTTCTAATACTGAGCGACGCGATACAACAACGTTATTACGCTTCTGATCTAATTTGATCACCTTGAATTCAAGCTCTTTACCTTCCAAGTGCAAGGTATCTCTGACTGGTCGAACATCAACCAGGGAACCGGGAAGGAAGGCACGAATTGTTTTCAATTCGACGGTAAAACCACCTTTGACCTTACCATTGATAACACCCTTAACCACTTCTTCGGCAGCAAATGCTTTCTCAAGATCTTTCCAGGCTTCAGCACGTTTAGCCTTTTCACGTGACAAGCGAGTTTCACCGAAGCCATCTTCCACAGCATCTAGCGCAACATCAACTGAATCACCAATTTTGATTTCAACTTCTCCAGAATCTGAAAGAAATTGAGAAAGTGGAATAACACCTTCGGATTTTAAGCCTGCGTTAATCGTTACCCAGTCACTGTCAATATCTACAACAACACCCGTGATAATCGATCCGGGGGTCATATCTAATTCTTTTAGGCTCTCTTCAAATAGTTCTGCAAAGCTCTCGCTCATTACAATTCCTGCGTATTAAGTATCTCCACATCACCAGCCAATGTGGTTAATTTAATG
The DNA here is from genome assembly GCA_041592735.1 of Oleiphilaceae bacterium. Classification (GTDB taxonomy): domain Bacteria; phylum Pseudomonadota; class Gammaproteobacteria; order Pseudomonadales; family Oleiphilaceae; genus PZPK01. Next base: position 5,721 of record JBFHPN010000133.1, read on the forward strand.
TTAGTGTACCTGCGTTGCTGGCAACGTTACTCAAAATACACTGTTTCTTTCAAAAAGCTGACTCTGGAAATTAACGCTTTGACTCTATAAATTCCAACACCTGATCCAACACTTCCTGGATAGAAAAATCCGTTGAATCAATGACTAAAGCATCATCTGCCGCTCTCAATGGTGCGTTTGATCGCCCCATATCACGTGCATCCCGCTCTTCAATCTCTTTTAAAAGGGGCGCGATTTTAACATCTTCCCCCTTTTCCTTCAACTGTTTAAATCGCCTCTGCGCCCTTGCTTCAGCACTGGCTGATAAGAAAATTTTATATTTGGCATGAGGAAATACCACCGTCCCCATATCTCTGCCATCAGCCACCAAACCTGGTGCGCAGGCAAAATCACGCTGACGCTGTAATAAAGCAGCGCGTACTTTTGCCAAGGGCGCAACCTTAGACGCATTATTACCAGCGGTTTCCGTTCTTAACTCTCTGGTGACATTCTC
>JBFHPN010000134.1:0-6207 GCA_041592735.1 Oleiphilaceae bacterium
AAATGAGTGTGAATGATTATCCAGGTTTGTGGCTATATTCTGTGTATGAAATAAGTCTGGCAGATTACGTTCATGATAAAAGTGAATATTGTGTAAAATCAGGAAGAAATCACAAAAGTTCACGTTTAGATTTTATATTTATTTACAAGTAGTTATAAATCTTTTCTTATACATTACATTAAGTAACAATTTAACTGTTTATATGCGTTTATTATTGCTACACGTTACAATTTATAGCCATATTAGCTTAAGCGTTTGAGGAATTCTGCGCGTTTTTGAATTAACTCAGCCATGATCGCAATGGCTATTTCTGGTGGTGTTTTACTGGCGATATTAAGCCCGATAGGTGCATGAAGTCTCGACAGACTTATTTCATCGAGCCCTAGTGTGAGTAATCGCTTTAAGCGTGACTGGCAGTTTCTTTGCGACCCCATCACCCCAATATAAAAAGATTCACTATTCGCCAAAGCCTCCATAAGTGCCATGTCATCAACACGAGGATCATGAGCCAAACAGACAATACAGGAAAATGCATCCAGGAACTGTTGCCTTATCAGATCATCGGGCAATACATTTTCTATGCGACACTCACTGACAGCATCGGTGATGACGCGTTCTAATAATTCTGTTCTGGGATCACACAACGTGACCTTAAAGCCTACTGTTCGGGCTAGTGGTATCAGATGATTAGCAACATCGCCTGCACCAATAACTAATAATTTAAACAGTGGATCAAGCCGATGCGTAATACGTCTGCCCGCGTGGTCATGGATAAGCACACGCATATTGGTAAGATCAGTATGGTTGGCGCTTAAGTCTGATTTAACGACTTCCAGAGCCCTGAATACGCCAGATTGTTGTGGGTGGTAATGTATGCCCCTGTAAACCCTGTGATTCTGCGTTAAATAAGTAAGTAGTTCATCAAAATGATGAATATCGTGAGCGCTTAAAGGCTCGATGACAAGTTCAAGCACGCCACCACATGGCAGTTCAAATGCTAAAGCATCATCAGCATCACCATAGCGTTTCAAAAAAGGGGGAATACTTCCTGTATTATTCACTGATTCAAGCGTATAGAGCTGCTCAATAAGATGCGACTCTATACATCCACCTGAAACGGAACCTATTTGTTTCCGTGTATCGATATTCACCGCAAGCAGGCTACCTGTTGGCCTTGGAGAGGCTCCCCAGGTTTGAACTACGGTGACTAAACAAACACGGCAACCAGCCTTCAACCACTCAGATACTTGAGTTAAGACGTCTATATTAAGGTTGTTCATGAAAGGTCAGGCCAATTTAAAGGGCAGATCCCGAAAGCGTTTACCTGTTGCCCGATAAAGCGCAGAAGCTATAGCGGGCGCCAACGGTGGCAGGCCTGGTTCACCCACTCCCGTGGAAGCTGCATCGCTATCCATGATATGAACAATAATATCCGGTGCCTGATGCATTCTCATCATAGGGTAGTCGTGAAAGTTACTTTGCTTGACCTGCCCTTCTTCTAGCGTAATCTCGCCATAAAGTGCGGCGGTAGCGCCAAAAATGATGCAACTTTCCATTTGCATTCTAACAATGTCAGGATTGACCACCAAACCACAGTCAATGACACAAAAAACCTTTACCAATTGAATCTCACCTTTTGTAATGCGTATTTCAACCAGCTCAGCCACATAAGACCCAAAGGATTTATGAACAGCAATACCCTGAAATGTTTGATCAGTGTTATCGGTTGATGAGGAAGAATGAACGACCGGATTGTCATTTGTACGCCATTGTCCAAGCTCCGCTACTTTATTCAGCACTGCCAGGGCTCTGGAATCTTTCTTAAAATAGCGTTGACGAAACCTGAGCTCATCCATATTAGCCTGGGCTGCTAACTCACTGATCATACTTTCAACGGCAAAAGCAGTGTTAGAATGCCCTACCGAACGCCAGTAAGAAACAGGTATGCCGGCATCTGCTTTGGTATGTCTGACAAGAATTGAATCGAAACGATAGGGAATATCATCGGCACCTTCATAAGCAGAGGTGTCAGCAGGCGTGATAGGTGTACCGGCAGTTAATAAGCCAACTTTTCCTAGAGTTGAGTACATAAATTTTGGCGACCAGGGAAACATCGCCGGAGAAGCATCCCAAATATACCAATCCATTATATTTGGTGCGACTATCTGATGATCCCATGCGATCGGCAGTTTATTTTCATCCAGTGCAACTTTAATCTTATGAAGAGAGGCCGGTCGGTAGAGGTCGTGTCGAGTATCATCCTCTCGGGACCAGATGAGTTTGATGATACCGCCTGCTTTTACCGATATTTCAACCGCTTCAGCAACAAAGTCCTGTGAAAGTCGCCGCCCAAAACCGCCACCAATAAACTGATTATGAATGTGAATATTCGATAAGGGCACCTCAGACACCTTGGCTGCCGCTACAGCAGCGACGTCTGGTGCCTGGGTAGAGGTCCAGATATCTATTTTATTTTCCTGCACATGCGCGGTGCAATTCATTGGCTCCAGTGTGGCATGCGCCAGAAAAGGCGTGGTAAATTCCGATTCCATGACCTGAGAGGCTTTGGCTACTGCCTTATCCACATCACCTTCTGAGCGCTTGGTGTCACCTTTATCTTGCGCTGCTGCATCATGGTAAAGCTTGAAAACCTGTTCGATTGTGCTCGGGGCTTGGGGGGGCGATGTCCATTTAATCTTTAGCGCATTAGCCGCCTTTCGAGCCTGCCAATAACTCCTGGCCACAATCGCAACGCCTGAATGAATTGAGACTACCTGCTCTACGCCAGGCAGCTGAGTCACTTCCTCGGCATTATAAGTGTCAACCTTAGCACCAAAAACAGGCGCCCTGGAAACAACCGCATAACGCATTCCCGGGATATCCACATCTATACCGTATTGTGCGGCGCCCGTCACTTTTAAGCGATTATCCAAACGAGCGGAGTGCTTACCTATATATATAAACTCACTCTTGGGTTTGAGTGACACAGATCCGGGCAATGATTGCTTTGAAGCAACCGGTAAAAGTGCACTGAAAGCAATACGTTTATCGCTGCCAATATGAACAACATGCTTGTCTTCTATTCGCAAATGCTGCTCTGGCACATGTAACACGTCTGAGGCTGATTTTATCAGCAAGTACTTTGCGAGCGCCCCGGTTTCTCTCAATGCTTGCCAACTGGATGAAAGGCTATTGCTGCCGCCTGTCAGTTGCAAGCCATAATCTTTATTCCGGTAAACAGTTTGTGCTGGTGCAAATCGGATCGTAAACAATTCAGGCGGTGTATCCATTTCTTCAGCAACTAAGGTCGTTAACCCGGTATACGTTCCCTGCCCCATTTCAACTCTGTCCAAGGTGAAAATAAGCTGATTATCCCCAGTAATTTCCAACCAGGCATTTGCGACCCAATCGCCCTGCTCAGTCATTTGATTCTTAGAAAAACTCTGGCAACCTGGTAACGCGATCGCTAAGGATAAACTTCCAGCACTGGTCAAAGAGGCTTTTATAAAGTGGCGACGTGTGGTTTCGGGTAAATTCATGTTTCGGATTCCTTCAATACGCAAAGTACAGAACTAAACAGCTAAACTGATTGCTTGGCTAATTCGCTTGCCGTGTGTTTAATGGCCTGTTTGATTCTGGAATACGTGCCACAGCGACAAATATTGCCTGACATGGCGGCATCAATTTGCTCATCGTTTGGATTAGGAATTTGTTTAAGAAGCGCGTTAGCGGACATTAATTGGCCCGACTGACAATAACCACATTGGGCGACATTGAATTGGATCCAACTGGCCTGCAGGCTATTTAGGCGGCTATCTTCTCTTTCCAGGCTTTCAATGGTCAGCACCGACTGACCTTCAACCGCAGAAACAGGCGTAATACATGAACGTATCGCCACATCATTAAGCTGAACCGTGCAAGCGCCACATAAGCCGGCACCGCACCCGAACTTAGTACCTTTAAGGCCTAGCTCATCTCGAATAACCCAAAGCAGGGGGGTATCGGGATCTATTTGTATTTCTTTTTCTATGCCGTTGAGATTGAATTTCATGACAATTAGCCTGTACATTTATTCTTATTAAAAGCTTTATCTTTTGAAGGTGTTCACTTTAAACGATTCGTTCAGCGCAGGCCATGCCGTTCACGGTTATTCTGCTTCGCACGATCACCTTTTTTTAACATAATATAAACAGCGCCAGTTCCTCCGTGGTGACGTTGCGCTGAATGAAATGCCATCACCTCATCTATTTGTGGCAACCATACTGCAATATGACTTTTAAGCGTGGCAATTTTTTCTGGGTTACGATCCCCTTTTCCATGAAGAATAATGACTGTCCTTAATTCATATTCGAGACATTCCTTGATGAACCGAAAAACCTCTACTCGCGCTTGATCAATCGTTAATTTATGCAAATCAAGCCTAGCTTCAATTTCATATTGACCTAGTCTGAATTTTCGGAAAACGCCATGCTGTATACCCGCTCGCTTGAAATCTAAAACATCATTTGATTTTAACATTGGGACATTGGATGAATTAAGCGGATCAGATGAAGTACTATGACTCACCGCCAATTTTCGTCTGATTCGCGTCCCCGGTGTATCTTTAACCACCTTTGTGATATCTGCTTTGTCGGTTTTTAAAGGCGCTACATCTGCCAGCTCTTGCAAAAAAATGTCGTTATCAGGTTCCATTTCTCACCTCAACGCTTTAAATGGCGGCAGCTTGCTGAGCAGCTTGTGTTGCGGGAAAAGGGCTCGAATTTTTAATCATGGGTGATAGCTCCCATGGCGCGATAGGCTGACAGGTTGAAAAAATGAAATCAGTAAATGCAACGACTTTTGACGGAGGTTCTCGCCGACTAGGATAAACTAAATAAAAAGTCCTTTCCTGAAAAAGGTAGTCTGGTAGAACGGTTACCAGCGAATTCGCTTTGATATCATCACTGATTAATATCTGGGGCACGGCACCAATGCCAAAGCCTTGTTTAACCATTTTCCGTATCATTTCCATGTCATTTGCAATCATCCTGGAGGAAGGCTGAAACTCAACTTTCCCGGAGGCGGTCTGAAAAACCCAAGGCGAGACCGGATGAGTAATACAGGTATGTTTTTCCAGATCCTGAATACTTTTAGGCTCTCCGTGGCGAGCTATATAGTCCGGGCTGGCACATAAGGCTAAACGCGCTGTTCCAAGGTTTCTGGCGATAAGGCTTGAATCTGAGAGCGGGCCTATTCTGAAGGCGATATCAACCTCATTCTCCAACAAATCAATTTGCTTATCATCGGCAATGATTTCGATATTCACTTTAGGGTATTTTTCTAGAAAACGTTTGATCACCTTGATGAAAAATGGTGTACCAAAAGAAAGCGGTGTACTTATCCTGAGTAGCCCACTAGGCTCAGATTGCATATTGGAGACGATACGGTCAGCTTCTTCTGCCTGCTCGAGCATTTTCATGCATTGCGCATAATAGAGCTTTCCGGTTTCAGTGGGCTTGAGGTTACGTGTTGTGCGATTAATCAGGCGAACACCGACACGTTTTTCAAGTTGACTGACTTTACGGCTAACGGTGGATTTAGGTAATTTCAATTTATCGGCTGCTTTTGTGAAACTACAGGTATTCACCACAACAGCAAAAATAGCCATTTCATTCAAGTCGTGCATAATAAACTTCCAATAAAAATGGAACAATAAAGGCTAATTTATATCATTATGCTCTTAAATGGAACGAGAAATATGCCTCAATTTTATTGAAATTATTCTGGTCTGGCACATTCACCGCGTGAATTGTCTAATCGGCAGCGTATTTTCCAAAGTAGCTTTAAGGCAGTAGGATGATTTAGGTTATCTTCTTTTAATGACATTCTGACTCGCTTACTAAAATGGTCAATTTCATCTTTGGTGAACTGACTGATTTCAATCCAATACTTTTCAGGAATTTCCTGCTCCGCATCTTTTACCATTTTATCGATGGCTTGCAGGCGGGTAAGCATGTAATTACGCATTTTGTCACCAAAATTTTCCGGGAATTTATCCCTTCTTGCGATTGTTTGTAGCATGCCATAATAAAGTCGATACTTGATGATCCCGCCATTTTCACCCAAGCCGTTATAAAGCTCGAAGGTGTTATAGGCAAGCGCGGGCATCAGCAAAATATCAAGATTTCCATTATTGAACTGCCCGGCAAAGGTCGACAAGGTAACATT